>NZ_NPJK01000075.1:0-253 GCF_002251285.1 Prevotella sp. P5-64 | reverse complement strand
CTTGCCTGACCATCACAATGCGTCTAGGCTTCTCCCAACCGTTTGCCTGATAGATGGTTTCGGATATTTCCAATCCGTCTGTTAGCTCTATCCATTTGCGTTCATGGGTGAGACTGTACTTTATACGCCTTAATTCCGCAACACTATAATTTAACTTTATTTATAAGTTCCTGAGCAACAAAAAGTTGCCCAGGATTTTGCCATGTCAGAATTTTCACTTATCTTAGTGTTGCAAAAAGAAAACAAGCAAAAC
>NZ_NPJK01000074.1:0-9172 GCF_002251285.1 Prevotella sp. P5-64 | reverse complement strand
TCCTTGGTAATCTCCATAACTATAGTATCCTTTTACTTTATAACTAATTGATTTACAACCATAAAGGTACTAAAAATTATTGAGATTACCAACTTTTATAGAGACTTTCTTATCCCGAACTCAGGTTATTAAGAACTAATGAAAATCTTGATACCGTGAAGGGGAGAAATGGGGCGGAAATGCCAGAGATTCCATTAACATTTATTATAAAGAAGCTATCCCTGCTTATGGGCATCAATGGGGCGTTGAAGCGGTCGTTAATAAAAAAAAGAGACCACTCCGATACGGAATGGCCTCTTGATATACTGGGTTTGTAAGTTCTAAAGATTAGAGCTTTGGACCGGCAGCAACGAGAGCCTTGCCAGCTTCGTTGTTTGTGTACTTAGCGAAGTTCTTGATGAAGCGGGCAGCGAGGTCCTTAGCCTTCTCCTCCCACTGAGTTGCGTCAGCGTAGGTGTCGCGAGGATCAAGAATCTCTGTAGCAACTCCGGGGAGCTCTGTGGGCACCTTGAAGTCGAACATAGGAATCTGCTTTGTAGGAGCCTTGTCGATGTCACCGTTCAGGATAGCGTCGATGATACCACGGGTGTCGCGGATAGAAATACGCTTGCCTGTGCCGTTCCAGCCAGTGTTTACGAGGTAAGCCTTGGCGTTGTTCTTCTTCATCTTCTTAACCAGCTCCTGAGCATACTTTGTAGGATGCAGCTCGAGGAATGCCTGGCCGAAGCAAGCTGAGAATGTAGGAGTGGGCTCTGTGATGCCGCGCTCTGTACCAGCGAGCTTAGCTGTGAATCCTGAAAGGAAGTAGTACTGAGTCTGCTCGGGAGTCAGGATAGAAACGGGAGGCAGCACGCCGAATGCGTCAGCAGACAGGAAGATAACCTGCTTAGCAGCGGGTGCTGAAGAACCTGGCTGGATGTTGTTGATGTGGAAGATTGGGTATGAAACACGAGTGTTCTCGGTAACGCTCTTGTCAGCGAAATCGATCTTGCCGTTAGCATCAACAGTTACGTTCTCGAGGAGAGCGTCGCGACGGATAGCGTTGTAGATATCGGGCTCTGACTCCTTGTCGAGGTTGATAACCTTAGCGTAGCAGCCACCCTCGAAGTTGAACACGCCGTTGTCGTCCCATCCGTGCTCGTCGTCACCGATGAGCAGACGCTTAGGATCGGTAGACAGAGTGGTCTTACCAGTGCCTGACAGACCGAAGAAGATAGCTGTGTTCTCGCCGTTCTTGTCGCAGTTTGCTGAGCAGTGCATAGAAGCGATGCCCTTCAAGGGGAGGAAGTAGTTCATCATAGAGAACATACCCTTCTTCATCTCACCGCCGTACCATGTGTTGATGATAACCTGCTCCTTAGATGTTACGTTGAAAGCAACGCAGGTCTCTGAGTGCAGACCCAGCTCCTGATAGTTTTCTACCTTAGCCTTAGATGCGTTGTAAACAACGAAATCGGGCTCGAATGCCTCAAGCTCTTCAGCTGTAGGACGGATGAACATGTTGGTTACGAAGTGAGCCTGCCATGCAACCTCAACGATGAAACGAACAGCCATACGGGTGTCCTTGTTGGCGCCGCAGAAACCATCTACTACATAGAGGTTCTTGTTGCAAAGCTCTTTCTTGGCGATGCCCTTAACCGTAGCCCATACTTCCTCAGACATGGGGTGGTTGTCGTTCTTATACTCTTCAGAGGTCCACCATACTGTGTTCTTAGAGTTCTCGTCCATTACGATGTACTTGTCCTTAGGCGAACGACCGGTGTAGATACCAGTCTTAACGTTGACAGCGCCGAGCTCGGTCTGCTGGCCAACTTCAAAACCCTCGAGTCCTGCCTTGGTCTCTTCCTCGAACAACTGCTCGTAAGAAGGATTGTGGGCGATTACTGTAGCACCTGTAATGCCATACTTAGTTAAATCTAAATTTGCCATTTTTGTTGTTGTTTTAAAAATTTATATGGTCTGTTTAATTTCTGTTGTCAATTGCACTAACGTGGACTTATCTATAGATAATATCCACTCTTAGACGACGCAAAATTAAGCAAAAAACGGATAATGCCCAACCGAAAAACGACAAAAATACTCTTTAGTTAGATATTTTAGGTTAAAGAATTGAAAAACTATACATTGCCCGCTTTTTTTGCTATACGGAGTTTGCAAAAAAAATGAGTTTTACATACGTGATTGATATAGTTGGGGCCATAATCTTGAAAGATGATATGAGCGGGAGGCTCTTATGGCAGGTTATCGTGGAGCTGGGTGGGGTAGAGGTTAGCTATAATGTGAAATAAGCGTATAGGCAGGTGGCAACAAGATAGTTTTATGTGCCGTTAAGTGGGCTTTTTGCAGCAGGATGTCTGCGCCGATAGTCGGTTTGGTATAATGATGTCGAAGGTGATGGCATATAATCTGAATTCGTGGGGTGATTTACTTGTTTCAGGTTTTGCATTTGTTGTTGCCAACCCTGCATTGATTGTTTTGCATTCTAAAAAGAAGTTCGTGGTAGATGGCAAGAACTACGTTTCGATGGCTGGTCGGGAACTGGCGAATGTGTGTAGAATATACGTTAATGTTAATTCTGACAATAATGCAATATGCTGTGGTTCGGAATGGGACTATGGGTTAATGGGCAGCAAGGGTGTGATAATTGTGTGCTGGTTACAATTTTGCCTTGTCGCGGTCATGGCAAGGAGGGTGTTGGCACCCCGAGAACATAAATGCAGGAAAAACAGAAAAATATCGCGGGTTTTCCTTTGTTTTTTCTCGGGTTTACACTACCTTTGCAAGCAAAAACTAAACGATGGAAGTTATTAACCTAAGTGAGAAGAACTCCATTATCAACCAATATCTGGCTGAGATGAGAGATGTCAATTATCAGAACAACCGATTGCTTTTTCGTAACAACATCATGCGTATTGGCGAATTTGAAGCATTCGAGATTTCCAAAACATTAGATTATGCCCCTTGTGAGGTAACAACCCCGTTAGGTGTATCTACGGTCAACGTGCCTACAGACAAGATTGTGCTCGCCACAATTTTCCGTGCAGGTCTTCCTTTCCATAATGGATTCCTTAATATATTCGATCATGCCGGCAACGCTTTCGTTTCGGCTTATCGTGAATATGTAGACAAGGAACATCATGAAGTGGGTGTGCATGTAGAGTATCTTGCTACGCCAAGCATTGAGGGAAAGAACATTATTATAGCTGACCCGATGCTGGCGACAGGAAGCAGTATGGAGCTGGGCTACAAGGCATTCCTTACCAAGGGTACTCCAAAGCGTATCCATGTAGCTTGTGTCATTGCGACACCAGAGGGAATAGAGCATATCAAGAAGACTTTCCCCGAGGAAAAGACAACTATCTGGTGTGCAGCCATTGATCCAGGCCTGAACGACCACAAGTATATTGTGCCAGGTTTCGGTGATGCCGGTGACTTGTGCTACGGCAGCAAGTTGTAAGGAATATATGTTGGCAATCATCTGATTGTCTCGACTTTGCTGATGCTTTACTGCAAAGATGATCGCATCGTAATGTTCTCGTCCTTGAGGGCATTACGATGCGATTTGTAATTTCTCGATTGAAGCAAAAAGAAATCTCCCTCGCCACTTGGTGTGACAGAGGGAGATTTCTATATTGTATAGGGCGGTTGCTTAGTATGCAAAAAGTGGATAAGCCTTCATGGTCTCATTTACTTTCTCGCGTACGCGGGCGATAACCTGTTCGTCTTCGGGAGCGTTGAGCACCTCTTCTATCAGTTCGGCGACCAGGTGCATCATGTCTTCCTTGGCACCGCGTGTGGTCAATGCGGCTGTACCCAGGCGAATTCCGGATGTCTGGAATGCGCTGCGAGTGTCAAAGGGCACCATGTTCTTGTTGGCGGTGATATCGGCTGCGACCAATGCGTTCTCGGCGACCTTGCCGGTCAACTCGGGATATTTGGGGCGCAGGTCTACCAACATTGAGTGGTTGTCGGTACCACCACTTACGATGTCAAAACCACGGCTGATGAGGTCGTCGGCCAATACCGCAGCGTTCTTCTTGACCTGGGTGGCGTACTCTTTCCATGATGGGAGCAAATTTTCGCCGAACGCAACAGCCTTGGCTGCGATAACGTGCTCGAGAGGTCCGCCCTGGGTGCCGGGGAATACGGCGCTGTTGAGCAGGGAGCTCATCATGCGCACTTCGCCCTTCTTGGTAGTGATGCCCCATGGGTTTTCAAAGTCTTTGCCCATCAGGATTACACCGCCGCGTGGACCGCGAAGGGTCTTGTGGGTGGTAGTGGTTACGATGTGTGCATATTTTACAGGGTTGTCCAACAGTCCGGCTGCAATGAGTCCGGCGGGATGGGCCATGTCTACCATAAACAGTGCGCCTACTTCATCGGCAATCTTGCGCATGCGGGCATAGTCCCATTCGCGGCTATAGGCAGAGCCTCCGCCGATGATGAGCTTTGGCTTGTGTGCCAATGCGAGGCGCTCCATCTCGTCATAATCGACACGGCCTGTTTCTCGGTTGAGTTCATAGCCAATTGGGTTGTACAGAATACCAGATGTGTTGACGCGTGAACCGTGAGAAAGGTGGCCTCCGTGGTCCAGATTGAGTCCCATAAAGGTGTCGCCAGGCTTGAGGATGGCTAATAATACTGCTGCATTGGCCTGGGCTCCAGAGTGGGGCTGCACGTTGGCAAACTCGGCGCCAAAGAGTTTCTTGACTCTCTCGCGGGCAATGTTCTCCACTTCGTCCACAATCTGGCAACCGCCGTAATAGCGATGTCCGGGCAGACCTTCAGCATACTTATTGGTAAGATAGCTGCCCATGGCTTGCATAACCTCGTCGCTGACAAAGTTTTCGGAAGCGATGAGCTCCATGCCCTTTAGCTGGCGCTGGTGTTCCTTCTCGATGAGATCGAATATTATTTGGTCTCTTTCCATATTATTAGTATTCCCGTCCTCTCCTCCAGAAGGAGAGTGAGCCCAACTTACTCTGATGGGAATTGTGTTGGTTATGAAACATTATTTTTTTATTGGAATTAGCATAACTTTACTTTGCTCAGTTCTTGCTCCTTGTCGCAATAGTGGCATTTGATGATGCCGTGAGCCTTGTCTATTACGTTGAAGATGGTGAGCATGGGCTCGTTGTTGCAGATGCATACAGGATTGTTGCATTTCACGATACCCCGCAGTTCGTCAGGAGTTTCTACGGTCTTTTTCTCTACAACTTCGTAGTCCTTGATGATGTTGAGCACGGCATTAGGAGCCAGTACTGATAATTGGGAGATCTCTGCATCGGTGAAAAACTTCCCGGATACCTTGATGATTCCCTTGTGTCCTACTTTCTTTGACTCCAGATAGTTGCCTATAGTTACAGGGGTGGTCAGGGTGTCGAGCTTGAGCAGATTTGCCACTTTGTAGGTTTTCTCTGCAGGTATATGGTCTATTACGGTGCCATTCTCAATGGCAGTAACTAACATTTCTTTCTTTGCCATGATTATTCTATTATAGTCTTGTCGTTTTTGATGTCGTCAAGGGTGATTCCGAGACAATGACAGAAGATGGCTTCGCGGGCGTAGAGTCCGTTTTTGGCCTGCTGTATATAGTAGGCATGTGGGTCGTCATCTACATCGTATGCAATCTCGTTGACGCGGGGCAGCGGGTGGAGTATCCTCATATTCTCCTTGGCGTATTTGAGCATGTCTCGGTTGAGAATGTAGATATTCTTGACCTTCTCGTATTCCATCAAATCGGAAAAACGCTCCTTTTGTACGCGCGTCATATATAGGATATCGGCATCTGCAATTACCTTCTCGTTGAAAGCCGTATGCTCTTGGTATCTGATGTTATGCTCTTTGCAGTAGAGCTTGTACTCTTGGGGCATCGCCAGTTCCTTGGGGGCTATAAAGTGGAATGTGGGGTTGAAATGGCGCATGGCAGTTATGAGGGAATGGACCGTGCGGCCATATTTCAAGTCACCGACCAAATAGATGTTGAGATCTTCAAGAGTACCCTGGGTCTTGTATATCGAATAGAGGTCGAGCAGACACTGGGAAGGGTGCATGTGGGCGCCGTCTCCAGCATTAATAATAGGTATTGGTGCTACTTCGCTTGCATAAAGTGCAGCTCCTTCTATAGAGTGGCGCATGGCAATCACGTCAGCATAGTTGGATACCATAAGAATGGTGTCTTTAAGAGTTTCGCCCTTTGTTGTACTTGAAGTCTTGGCGTCAGAAAAACCAATAACGCGGGCTCCAAGGCGATTGGCAGCGGTTTGAAAACTAAGTTGGGTGCGGGTGGATGGTTCAAAGAAAAGCGTAGCCACTACTTTTCCTTTTAACAATTCTCTGTTAGGATGATTCTCAAACTCCTTTGCCATTTCCAAGAGGTATAGTATCTTTTCTTTGGAAAGGTCTTCGATCGTCACAAAATTATGTCTTTCCATATGTGTTGAAGAATGTATTATTCTAAATTGAGTGCTAAGTTACACATAATTTTCAAATATTTGTCCTTTGTTGCCATAAAAAATCGTATTTTTGCAGATATTTTTTCAATGCATTGTATGAGAAGAAAGGTTGTACATATTTTATGGGCTCTTTTGGGCTGTTCGGTATTGGCCGTGACAGTGGTGTTTACGGCAATTTGGAATGGATGGATAGGGTATATGCCTCCCATTGACGAGCTGCAGAATCCTATTAATAGATTTGCCACGCAGGTCTATTCTTCGGACGGCAAGGTGCTTGGCACGTGGAGCTTCAACCGGGAAAATCGTATTCCCGTGGCGTATAATAATCTGTCGCCCTACTTGGTCAAGGCGCTGGTTGCTACTGAAGATGCCCGCTTCTATGATCATTCTGGTATTGACTTTATTGCCCTTTGCCGTGCCATCGTCAAGCGTGGACTGCTCGGGCGTGAAAGTGCTGGCGGAGGCTCTACCATTACACAACAGTTGGCTAAACAGCTCTATACCGAGGTGGCTCATTCTACCGCCGAGCGTCTTATGCAAAAGCCGATAGAGTGGGTGATTGCCGTCAAACTTGAGCGTAACTATACCAAGGAAGAGATAATAGCCTTGTATCTTAATTATTTTGATTTCCTCCATAACGCCGTGGGAATCAAGACGGCTGCCAATACCTATTTTAATAAAGAGCCCAAGGACTTGACTATAACTGAGGCTGCACTGTTGATAGGTTTGTGCAAGAACCCTTCTTTGTTTAACCCGGTAAGATATCCGGATAGAAGTTTGCAGCGTCGTAATGTGGTGCTTTCGCAAATGCGCAAGGCCGGTTATATTACGGATGATGAGTATCGCAAATATTGCGCAGAGCCAATCAGGCTTGACTTTCATCGGACGGATCAAAAAGATGGAACCGCCACATATTTCCGTGAATTCCTCCGTCAATATATGATGGCGTCTCGGCCTGAACCAGACAAATATCCTGTTTGGAATCGACGTCAGTATGTTCTTGATTCGATTGCCTGGGTAAGCGACCCGCTCTATGGCTGGTGTAATAAGAACTATAAGAAAGATGGTGAAAACTATAATGTTTATACTGATGGACTAAAGGTTTACACGACCATAGATTCTCGCATGCAACAGTATGCGGAGGATGCGGTCTACGGTCATGTTGCCAAGTATCTTCAGCCTTTGTTCACACGTGAAAATCGCAGAAAGCCCAATGCACCGTTTACAGATAAACTTACGCCTAAGGAGGTGCAGCGCATTATGCGAAAGGCAATGGAGCAGAGTGAACGTTATCGCGCCATGAAGGCTGCTGGTGCTTCAGAAGAGGAAATTCGGCGTGCCTTTCGGACCAAAACTGACATGACGGTATTTTCTTATCAGGGAGATATTGATACGGTGATGACGCCGATGGATAGCATTCGTTATTACAAGTCATTCTTGCGTGCCGGATTTGTAAGCATGGAGGCGCATACGGGCGCAGTCAAGGCTTATGTGGGTGGCCTTAATTACAACCATTTCATGTATGACATGGCAATGGACGGTAGGCGTCAGGTGGGTTCTACCATTAAGCCTTTTCTCTATGCTTTGGCTATGGAGAATGGATTCACCCCATGTGATTTGGTGCCAAACGTTCAGCAGACATATATGGTTGCAGGTAAGCCATGGACTCCGCGTAATTCCAGTCATAAGCGATATGGAGAGATGGTTACTCTTAAGTGGGGACTGGCTCAGTCAAATAACTGGGTTTCAGCTTATCTTATGAGTAAACTTAATCCCCGGCAGTTTGTTACAATGCTCCATGATTTTGGAATTAACAATCCCGACATACATCCGTCGATGGCACTTTGCCTTGGTCCATGCGATGTATCTGTGGCAGAAATGGTGAGTGCATATACTACGTTTGCCAATAGCGGTATACGCTGTGCTCCAATGTTCGTGACCAAGATAGAGGACGCAGAGGGAAATGTGGTGGCACGTTTCCAGCCTCGTATGAACGAGGTGATTAGTTCTGAAAGTGCCTATAAAATGATAGAAGAACTGATGGGCGTAATCGATGGCGGTACTGGTGGAAGAATTAGGTATAAGTTTAATGTCGAGGGACCTATTGGAGGAAAAACCGGAACCACCAACCGTAACTCAGATGCCTGGTTTATGGGCTTCACGCCCCAGTTGGTGAGCGGCTGTTGGGTAGGTGGCGAGGACCGAGACATCCATTTCGATTCGATGGCGCTCGGACAGGGTGCCTCTATGGCACTGCCCATTTGGGCTTACTATATGAAGAAGGTGTATAGGAATAAGGATTTGGGCTATTCGCCTGATGTCGATTTTGATATTCCCGAAAATTTCAACTCGTGTGTAAAAGAAGTTGACGAAACTGGGTCAAATGACATAGAGGAAGTCTTTGAGTGATGAGTGACTGATAAAGCCATCTGCGGATATAAGAGCAGATGGCTTTATATCTTTTTGAAGTGTTCGGCATTTTGTATGAATTATGGCGGTTAGTCTCCCTATATAATATATAATAAGGTATATAGTCCCCAGGGCCATCATTTTGGTTGATATAAATCAATAGGTGAAAAATATTTTCAACTTTTTTGTTGAAATGTTTGGTTTGTGTTGAAAAAAGCTATACCTTTGCATCCGCTTTCGAGAATGAAACACTTCTCCTGAGCGCTGAAGAAAGAGTTCTTTGAAAGATTTAAGATAAACAGAAGAGT
>NZ_NPJK01000073.1:0-44529 GCF_002251285.1 Prevotella sp. P5-64 | reverse complement strand
TGTCTCTATATCTATTGACGGTAGCTTCATTTTACCCAAGTGGCTTCCCGATCGCTCCGGAAGCCGCTCGCTTCTTGTACTACTACTCTTCTGTTTATCTTAAATCTTTCAAAGAACTCTTTCTTCAACGCTCAGGAGAAGTGTTTCATTCTCGAAAGCGGATGCAAAGGTATAGCTTTTTTCAACACAAACCAAACATTTCGACAAAAAAGTTGAAAATATTTTCCACCTATTGATTTATATCAACCGAAATGATGACCCTGGGGACTATATACCTTATTATAATATATACCCCACAGACCGACATTTACACATTCATCAAAGATGTAGAAGAAGTCATGATACATGTGACCGCCGCCAATCTATTCCGATGCAGACTGACGGCGGTCACATGTGGAATTGCCATAGACCGAAGACTACTCGAGCATGATTACCTGCGCAGAGCTGTTATCCATATCGGGCATAGTCCGCCCCACTGGCGCCCCGATATACGTTGGGTCAGCAATCACGAAACGCCGACCACCGACCACTACATAGTCACCCTGCACCGCTTGGTCGAAGGCGACGGCGCAAGCCAGATGGTTGGGGTAATACACCAGGATGCACTTCAATCCGAGCAAATCGCGCACCATACGAGTGAACAAAATCGCACGGTCTTCGCAGTCACAATAAGGATAATAGAGCGTCTCTTCGGCAAAGAAGGCACGGTCGCCACCCCAGACCTTGTCATCATATTCATACACCAGCCCCGTCTGCACCCAGTCTATGAGCATATTGGCCGCCTCAATCTGAGATTTGCCAGAAATGAGCTGCCGCATCTTGCCATACAGCTGGGATTTCACATTCTCAGCCATAGGCGTATTAGCATACATCGCCCAGCGCGTAAGTGGATTGTCGTCTATCGCCGAGGTGGGATAGACATCGTAGAAATCTATCAGATTGCGGTTTACCCTTACCTGCGCCTCCACCGAGGGATAGCGTTTGGACCGTATGGTGCGGTTGTCGCTGAAATTGTTGGTCAGAGACATCGCCGAAGGGATATAGAGCGACAGAGGCTGCTCTTCGGGGAAAGCTGCCCCGCATATACGCAACCGCGTACTAGCCGTTTCTCCCTTGTCCACAAGCGGATAGAAATAATTACCATCGATGCGGAAGAACGCGTGGTCATAAATCTGATGACGACTACCAAACAGAAGATAGAGACGTTGACCGTTGCTCCCCAACCTCATCTGATAACCACTCTGACAATAGACCCAAGCCAGGAAGAGGGTCGAGGCATTGGCGTCGCCACCATAGTAGCTCTCGCTCATCTTGCGGAGCATGAGCAGATAAGCCCAGTCGCAGAGCTGATGACTCATACGCAGTCCGAGGCAATCGCGGATGAGATGGTCAAAGCCGCCTTCCGAGAGCATAGTCCATCCTTTGCTCACCTCATTCTCTGACACACCGCCCTTCAAGACGGCACCGATATCAGGACGCAGGACAGGCATCCGCACACGGCCTTCTGTTCCGAAGAAGGTAAAGGAAAGTTGCTGTTCATTCTCCACCGTTCCCTCATAGATGGGAGCCACAGGCTTGGGCTGAGCCCCTTGAGGCACAGGAGCTATCACCGTATCCACCTTGATAGGCATAGGTTTCACCGGCTTGTCCACATCTCCTTGCGGCATTACCACGGGCTTCACCTCACGCTCTTTGGGACGTGGCACCACGGGACCTGCCTCATACGACTGCCAGGCTTGTTTCAGGAAAGCAGCATAATCAGCATTGCAAGCCCGACGGAAGTCTACATACCCTTGCCGAGCCTGTTTCTTAAACTGCTCATACCCTTGCCGAGCCTTGTTTGTCGTCTGCCCCAGACAGTTTACTGCCATCAGCAGCGACACGCAGAACACCATTTGCCTCACCATGATTGTCTCCTTTATACAATGGTTATTTCAATGTCCAATTACGCCACTTGTCATAGACAGCAGCCGACGGAGAAATGGTAGGAGTCTGCCGCTTGCCATTTACCACCAGCGACTTCTTCACCACATTGTCCTTGACATAGTCAAACAGGCTGCCCAAATTTGCCGTACCTTTACTCTCCTTCAGTTTCTTAAGAAGATAATACGTAAACATACCATGATGCTGCCCATCCAAGGGATAGGCAGTCTCGTCTCCCTGAGCGGCAGACAGTACGACCATGTTTCCCTTAGACTCGCTGCCCTTGGCCTTGATTGCCACACCACGAGCCGACGCCAGCATGCCATCTCCACGCAACGAGCCGGAGAAGCAGGCATCCATCAGCACCACCACCTGAGACAGGGACATTGCTCCCAATGCGGCATAGAAATCATTCAGATTGTAGCAGGTTGTCAAATCCGAACCATAACCATCTACCGGCAAGAGGTAAGCGTCTCCCGAAGCCTCGTCGGGCAGTCCGTGTCCTGCATAGTAGACGACAAGTTTAGCCCCACCCTTGTATGCTTCAGCAATTTGACGCATCAGATTGAGTTCACGCTTGATATTGATATAGGTTGCATTGTTTACCAGATGGATGTTGGTCTTGGGCATACCCAGAGTCTTCATGCAATAGTCTGCAAATACCCTTCCGTCATTGATAGCATTGGGTACAGGTGCCACATTCTGATAGGCTTCATTGGCGATGATGAGCGCAAAAGTATTCTCGTTGACCGCACCAGTCGAGGGGATGCCGGTATCTACATCCGACTTGGTCACCACTGGCTTTGACGTCGCGGGCTTGGGTTGTTCTGGCTTTGGCGTGGGAGCCGTCTGCTGTACGATAGTAATATGGTTTACCGTCTGCCCTGTGCCTCCACTACTGGCGGCGGGCTGCTGCCTTACCGTTCCTCCCCGTTTCGGACTGAGCGCATAATTGGCTATATTGCGTTGCGCCCCATTATATGCCTCGGCGATATCAGGCAGCAGACACTTGCCGCCTTTCTTCTGATAGCGCTCCATCCATTCGTTATATCTGCCATCGTCCTGACTTACCACAATACCATTTTGGTAAAACGAAGCCAAGCGCAACATGGCATCAGGCAGACCACGTTCGGCTGCACGACGATAGAGGCGGAACGCATCCGTAAGCGCTTTCTCACAAGCCACAGCATTCTCATAACACCAGCCCAGATAGTACTGGGCAGCCATGTCATTGGAAGCGGCAAGCCGTTTGAACTCATCAAAAGCATACTGGACATAACCGCCGCGCATCGACTCGAGCGCAGCCTTACTCTGCACATCCATACTCTGCGCCGACACCGTCTGCACGCACCATATTAATATAAGGAACAATAAGCGCATCATGACATACAATGCTAAGACAACTGCCACTCCCCTCATTCATTCGGGCAGAGTGGCAGTCGCGGTTTATACTATTTCTTTTCCTGCTTGGTATCCTGAAGTCTACCTACGTAAGTCATCTTACCCCAATCGCTTGTAGCGCCATCAAAGTGGATGACTTTCTTATAGCTGGTCTCTGACAGGGGCACGAGCAGCGTAGCTCCATAGGTAAATATGGCGCCGATAATACGACCGATACCAACCTTTCCCTGCTTCGACACATTGGTACTGCTCAGTCTGAATGTTCCCTTCTTGAAGTTACCTTCCCAGTCACACACGATGATGGGTGAGCGGTCTTCGTCAAACTCAAAGGGAGAGTTGGCCATCACGTGAAGAACGGCTGGTTTGGTCTCCTTGACGCCAAACCCGCGCTTGTCTTTCTTGGTCAGGTCGTCGGGCATTTCCACATAGTAGGGCGAGAAGATGATGTCACTCACCCAGGCAGACAGGGCCACACTTGTCCATTCCTCGGAACGCTTGTTGAAGGCATAGGCAATAGAGGCACCAATATTGTTGATACTCTCGTCTTCAGTGAGGTGACGGCTTACAGTACCTTTGTATTCCTCACGTTTGGGGTCGGCTTTCTTCGACTCGTCCAGCAAATCGGCAATGAGATTGAACAGTCGCTTGTCATACTCTGTGAATTCTCCGGCAGGAGTTTCCGAGGTACTGTAATTACCCAGAATACCCGTTGCCATGTTACAGATGAAAGTATCATTCTGCTTGCCGCCAGTAGATGGCGGGATGGTAATAAACTCATCTATCGACGTAGTCTTGCCTTTCTTCGAGGCGTGGCGCTCGTCCTGTTTCTTGTCAAACAGAGGGAACGACGAGCCATTATGCACCATGAAGCATTGAGACAAGTCGATGAAGATGGTCTTCTTGGTCTTGTTCTTGGCCCATAGCTGCTCGTTGTAAATTTCCAGTCGTATATTGTCATCTTCAAACACACTGTTGGCCTGAGAATAGGCAAATATCAGCGCGTTGCGATAAGAAGTCTTGGTTTTTCCATACGTGTTGCTCACACAGAGGGAGACAAAAAAGAATAAAAGCAATACCTTTTTCATAATTAGTTAATTTTTAATGGTTAATGATTTATTGATGATTTGTATATTTTTGTCTTTGATGCGCATTTCAGCCAGCCATTTGTTGAAGTGGTCAATGCTCATGGCTCGCGGCAGCAGCCCCTCACTCGCCGAGGTATTGGCTTTGGCCAGTTCGCCAGAGCTGAATATCACGACCATTTCGTTCTGCTCCATTTTCTTGTCAGTAGTGAGCGTATATTCATCCACCACCTGACGCTCTTCGGCTGCCACACTCTTGGCAGAAAAGAACAGATACTCCCTACCCTGCTCTATAGGCTGGGCCATATCCGCCTGCTGCGAATAGGGCAAGAGACAGTAGACTTGGCGTGCGGTATAGTCGACGAGATAGACCAGCAGTCTGCCGCTTACGGGCGACTGGAAGTGGAGATACATATCGTCGCCATTGCGGAAATCGTCGCTCTCGTATTTGAGTTCGGTGCCATTGCGCAGTATATTGACAGCGAGGTCTATCTTGGGGCCAGACAACTTGCGTATGCGCCCTTTGACCTTCACATTGACGATGAGCATCCCCTGTTCATAGTTTATCGCATATTGGGGCTCACCGATGGTTTCTATCCACTCGCCATTGACGTCACTACGACCAATCGATGAGAAATGGGTATCACTCTTTCCGTTTTCATTGGTCACCAGGGTAGAGTTGCTCTGCCCTATGAGAGTGCCAAATTCGTCGGCGATAGCCTGGACCTTTGCCCTTTCGAGCGCCGTAGTCTTGGCCTGCTCCACCGTCACATTCTCGGGCATGTGATAGGTGTACGACGCTACCACCGTGACGGTTTTCTGCGCCCAAGCCACACTCGCCACGAGACAGCATAGAGTTACTACCCAACTACGCATACGCTACCAACCCAGCAGTTCGTCCAACTTCTTGTGCAGGTCGTCGCCCTTCTTTTCCAGTTCCTGGCGCACGGCCTTTTTGGCAGCCTGCTTTGCCATCTCCGCATTATAGGCAATGCGCAGCGACACCTCCTTGTTCTTGTTGCCCAGCACGCGATACATCTCTACCACGGTGAGCACACGGCCTATACTCTGGGAGATAAGGTTCTTGGCTGCACTGATGGTCTGGGTCACAGAGGCAGCCTCTTCAGCCGCCAGCTGCTTGTTGCTTACGGTGTTTTCTATCAGGGCGGTCACCTCAGTCTGTATCTGTCCAGCCAGGCTTTGCTTGGCCAGCTCCATAGCCTGCAGGCGGGCAGCGTCATAGTTTTCGCCGATACTCATAGCCTCGCCCATGAGATACTTGGGAAACATATTCTCATCATACTCCATCTGCATGAGGTACGACTTGTCCAATTGTTTTTCCAATGGCAGAGCGCCGGGCGTGACCTTCCATCCCTCCTTTGCCAAGCGTTTGGCTTCCTTGCGGGCTGTCTTCGTGGCCTTCTCGCCGAGTTCAGCCTTCGAGGCTTTCTTGATTTCCTTGCGTTCCTTGATTTGCTCTTTCGTCAACTGGGCAAAAGATACGGTAAAAGTCATGACCAGCACCAGGGTCAATACTAATCTGATGGTTCTCATACGTTAAGTTTTTAATTGTACCAACGGCTCCCGATTGGCTTGGTTAAGATGTGACGGACATTAATTGTGTTATGTAGGGCAGATATACATCTGTAGCACGGAGAGCCTCACTCCGTGGAGTGAACGTGTGAAATGCAATATGCCAAGGGCGACCATTGTTAGCTCGTAATCGACATCGCCAAAGTTGGTGAGGTAATAGTTATAATCTCGTTAGTTGCAAAAGTAGCATTAAATTCTGAATAAATACTAAAAAACGGAAGATTTTTTGACCATCATCGTTATTTTTGTCCAAATCACGGTCAAGACCATCCATATCCATTAGCTTTCCGCCGCCATCCACCAGTCCTTTATACTGGAGGAAGTGACGCATCTGTCCCTTTCTGCGCCATTCCTGCAGCCTGCGCTCCGCCCGCCTGTCATCCTTGGGTTGGCTGCAACCCATCTACACCTTATTATATATATAGCATCCCTGACAACGGTTGTCGCCACCCTCTCTGCCGCCATCGCCATGCCGAAGGTGGCGAGGTCTGCGGCAGCGGTTGCCGTCTCGGTCGTGGAGGGCACCATTGTGGCAGGGGCAGAGGACGGCGGGGAGAGTGCGGGGGATATTATTATGGACATTTATGAGGCTGTTACAGTTTTTTTGGCTAATTTTGCAACTGATTAAAAGACAATATGATGACATTATATCCAAAACTTATCACCGACGCTTTGGCTACGGTGACTTACCCTGGTAACAAGAAAAACCTGATAGAGGCAGAAATGCTCGCCGACGATGTTCGCATCGACGGTATGAAGGTGAGTTTCACACTGATATTCCCCCGCGAGACCGACCCGTTCCTCAAATCGACCTTAAAGGCTGCCGAGGCAGCCATACACTACCACGTGGACAAGGCGGTAGAGGTCGAGATAAAGACCGAGTTCAAGTCTGCGCCACGCCCCGAGGTAGGCAAACTGCTGCCTCAGGTGAAGAACGTGATAGCCGTAAGCTCGGGCAAAGGCGGCGTAGGCAAGTCGACCGTCTCTGCCAATCTCGCCATAGCCCTTGCCATCATGGGCTACAAGGTGGGTCTGCTCGATACCGACATCTTCGGTCCCTCCATGCCCAAGATGTTCGGCGTAGAGAGCGAGCGCCCCTATGCGGTAGAGAAGGATGGTCGCCAGCTCATCGAGCCCATCGAGAAGTATGGCGTAAAGCTCCTGTCCATTGGTTTCTTCGTCAATCCCGACACCGCCACGCTGTGGCGCGGAGGCATGGCCACATCAGCACTGAAGCAGCTTATCGCCGACGCCGACTGGGGCGACCTTGATTTCTTTATCCTTGACACGCCTCCCGGCACATCCGACATCCACCTTACCCTGTTGCAGACGCTGAGCATCACCGGTGCCGTCATCGTATCGACGCCGCAGAATGTGGCACTCGCCGATGCGCGCAAGGGCATCGACATGTACCGCAACGACAAGATCAACGTGCCCATCCTCGGTCTGGTGGAGAATATGGCATGGTTCACTCCCGCCGAACTGCCCGAGAACCGCTACTACATCTTCGGCAAGGAGGGCTGCAAGCAGCTGGCCAAGGAGATGGGCTGTCCATTGCTCGCCCAGATACCTCTGGTGCAGAGCATCTGCGACAATGGCGACGCCGGTACTCCCGCAGTGCTCAACACCGAGAGCCAGACTGGTCAGGCGTTCCTCAATCTCGCCCAGGCGGTGGTGACAGTGACCAACCGACGCAACAAGGAGCTGCCCAAGACCCGCATCGTAGACATCAGCAAGAAGTAATCTACGCCCCTATAGAATACGACAATCCCTGTCTCTCCATCCGATGGATGCCAGAGACAGGGATTGTTATTTCTGCACTGCCGCAATTATCCTTCCTTACCCGACTGCTTGCGGCCTATTGCCTCCTTGGTCTTCTGCTTGAGCATTTCGAGGCGTTCGTAGGCGTGGGTGTGGGTGTGGATAATCTGCAGACGATAGACCACGCAGGTGGCAAAGAAGTATATGGCCACCTGAACCCACAATGCCATATATTCGGTGGTGATGTCGTCGAGCGTGCCTCCCATGCTGTTGAGCGTGAGGAAGCCCCTCACGCCGAAGGTCGACGGGAAGAGCAGCGACACGCCTTTCCACACGCCGGGAATATTGCTTACGGGCCAGCTGATGCCCGTCATGAAGAGCAGAGGTACCGAGGTGAACACCACCAGCAGCATCACATTCTCGCGATAGCGCACCAGACACGACAGCATCATGCCAAAGAAGATGCAAGCCAGCAGATAGGGCACCATGAGGGCCAACAGCGGACCGCCCTGGGCCAGGGTGGTGAAGTGGAAGAAGCGAGGAACGCAGAGGGTGATATAGGCACCCGCCACGGCATAAATCATGAAGTAGCACATCGCCTTTCCCAGCACAATACGGAAGATGCCGTTGTGATGGCTGGTAATGGGCACGAGGTCCTGATAACGGTTGTTCTCGCGGGCGGTACCTGCCGCCAGACCGATGCCCAAGAGCAGCGACTGCTGGAGTATCAGCATGAGCACACCGGGCAGGATGGCATTGCCATAACCACCCGTGGCATTGAAGATGGGCACCTCGTCGAAGTCGAGCGGACGGGTGGCTATATCTTCATCGCGGGCGGTAAACGAGTTGGAGCCCGCTATCTGTATCTGGCTTCCCATCTCCATCGACACAGCCTGCGCCGACTGGAGTATAGCCTTGTAGGTGAGCATCAGACTCATTTCGCAGTACACGCCCACATGTGCCTGTTCGCCCCGATGCAGTTTCGTGGCGAAGTCTGATGGAAAATAGAGTATGCCGTGGGCCTTCTGGTGCCCCACCACCTCACGCGCCTCCTCGAGGTTGTTGCAGTAGTAAGCCACGCGTACCCCCGAACAGGCATCGACCTTGCGCACAAACTCGCGGCTGTCGTGGCTGTGCGACAAGTCTACTATGGCTACGGGCACCTTGTTGACCACCTCGTTGTTGTATATCCATGAGTAGAGCACAGGGTAGAACAAGGGCAGGAAGATGAAGAACAACAGCACGCCCTCGTCGGCAAATACCGACCGCATCTCCTTGGCCCAGATATGACACATGTCATAGATGCCTTGTTTGATTTGTGAGATAAGACTATGGTCTCCTTTCATAATCATTTAGGGTATATAGACATATTCCTGCATGGCCCTGCGCAGGTTGCGCACGGTAAACAGCGGCAGCAGCATGAACAGCACCAGAGCCGCGACGTTGATTGCGCAGTCGGCAAGGGGGAATGCGTTGAATATGCTTATTTTATATATCATGTAGTAGTGGCGCAGCGGGAAGAGCTGTGCCATGGCTTCTATCATCGAGTCCATGGCGAACACGGGATAGGTGGCTCCGCACACCGAGAAGCTCAGCACCGCCCACAGCGAGCAGATACTCATCGACATACGCAGCGACGGCATCAGTCCGAAGACAAACACGCCGAAGCACTGGCTTGCCACCACCGAGAGGAAGCCATCGAGCAGTATCGGCACCACGCCTCCAGGATAGGGGAAGTCCAATATATAATAGATGTAGAAGTCAAACCCATAGAACACCGTCAGAAAGACGAGCGTATGGGGTAGCAGCTTGCCTGCCAGAGCCACCGGCATGCTGTTGCCCGCCATCTTGAGCCACTCGTGCGAACGCTTGAACTTGAGTTCGGTGCCGATGGAGTATGGGGTGATGAGGAATACAAACAACAGCAGCAGTCCGGGTACCATGATGGTCGAGAGATACACATTGTAGTTGGCCCAGGGGTTGCCTATCATGTGCATGTCGAGGGCTATGGGCTGCAGGAAAGCCTGTATCTCGCGCTCGGTCTTGCCCAGAGCCGACAACTTAGCCGAGCCTACCGCCGCCGAGCCCAGCGTGCAGATGGTCTTGAGGTCCTTGAAGAGCGTCGAGCCCGCCAGGAGCGTCACCTGGCTGTAGTAGAATGATATCTTGGGCTGGCGTGCCGACACCATGCCGTCGGTGGTACCCTTTGGGATGAGCAGAAAGGCATAGATGTCGCCCTCCTGCACCGCGCGGCGCGCATCGTTGATGTTGGCATAGTGCGCCACCACCTTCGTGGTCTGAAAGGCATCGAGCCGGCGTATCAGCGCCCTCGTTGTGGCGGTATTGTCCTGGTCTACCACTCCCACCGGCATGTTTACAGGCTGTCCCTCGGTCATGAGTGAGGTGAAGAACACCACCACCAGCACCGGGAACACTACCATGCAAAACGCATAGATGGGATTGGAGCGCAGGATGCCACACTCGCGCAGGGCTATCCGATATATCTGCTTTATCATAGTGTCTGTGCCTCTCAGTCTTTACGGATAAGGCTCATACCCGGACGCAGGCCCTCAAACTTGCCCACTGGGCGAGCCTTGACTTCAAATGTCTTGAGGTCATACTGGCCGTTGGTCTTCGTGGCCTTCCACACGGCGTAGCTTCCCTGGTCGTGTATATAGTATACCTTGAGTTCTATGTCCTTGCCGAATGCCGGGCAGTAGGCGGTAAACGTGTCGCCAATCTTCATGCCGCCCAACTGGTCTTCGCGGATATTGAATGTGCCCCATACATCGTTCATCATCGAGATGCTCATGATGGGCGAGCCCAGTCCCACGAGTTCTCCCACCTTGGGATATACCTCGCTCACCTCGCCCTCTACCTGTGCCACCTGCACCGTCTCGCGCAGCAGCGAGCTCACCACATCCACAGCGTTGCTGGCGGCCTGGGCATTCATCGCAGCCACCTCGCGCTCCTGTTTGCGGGCTCCGTTCTTCGCCATTTCATACTGGCTCTCGGCAGCCTTTACCTGTGCCTCGGTCGCCTTGTACGCGGCAAAGGCTTCATCGCGCTTCTGTCCGCTTATGACGCCCTCGTTGTAGAGGTTCTGCATGCGGTTATAGGTTTTCTGGGCTATCTCGCTTGCAGCCTTGGCCTGCTGCATCAGCTGGTAGGCACCCTGTATCTGCTCCTGGCGTGCTCCGGCGTCGGTGAGGTCCTTGAGCGCCTTGGTCGCTTCACCTGTAGCCTCGACCACTCGCTTCTGGGCGTCCATCTCGGGCACCTCGAGTATGGCGAGTGTATCGCCTACATGCACAAAGTCGCCCTCCTTGACTCTGAGTTCTACCACGCGGCCGGGCAGTTTGCTCGACACCCTGTATTCAGACACTTCGACCTCGCCCTGGATAATCTCCGGTTCCTGGCCGAGGGTAAGATAGCCGATGAGGGCCACGATGACCACCACTGCCGTAAATCCTACGACGGCAAGCAGTATGTTGTTATGTTGTGTTTTAGCTGACATAATCGTTTCAGTTTAATATACCTAATGCTTTCTTTACGTTTACTTGCGACAGTTTGACGCCCACCTCGGCGTCTATCTTCTGCGACTGCGCCATCTGCCATGCGGTCTGTGCCGCCATGACATCGGTGACCTCCATCACGCCTTCCTTGAATCCCAGGTTGGCACATCTCAGATTTTCTTCGGCACTCTTCATGTTCTCGTTGGCCATGTGGAACCGCTTGAGCGACTCCTTGAGCTTGAACTGGCTCTGTGCCACCTGCAGATTGACCTTCTCGCGTACATCGCTCAGCTCCATCACGGCTATGCTGGTGGCTGTCTTGGCGGCGCGTATCTTGTAGCTGCTTTCAAACCAGTTCCACACGGGTACCTGTACCAGTACGCCTACGTTCCATACGCCGGCAAACTTGCGTTCAAACCCGTTGAAGACATTGGGGTTACTCACCATGTATCCGCCGGTAAGTGCCACATGGGGCAGAGCGGCGGCGCGGATGAGGCGGGTGCTCTGGCGGCTCAGTTCGATGGCGTTCTCGAGCATCTGTATCTCTGGGCGCGCAGCATAGGTTGTGTCGGCTGCTTCATAGGTCTCTGTTATGACTGGGGCGAGTGTCTGCACGTTCTCGTCGGCGAGGGTTATCTCCAGGTCCATGGGCAGACCGCAGAGCTGGCAGAGCATCATCTTGGCCAGCGACAGGCCGTCCTCGACCTGGGTGAGCTGCATGTCGGCCTCGTTGACCTTGACATCGACCTTGAGTCCGTCGGCCTTGGTAGCCACGCCCTCTCTAATCATCTTCTTCACATCCTCGCTGAGCTTCTTGACCAGGTCGCGATAGCTCTGGGCCAACTGCTCCTTCTGGCGCAGCGACACCACGAGCCAGTAGGCCTGGTCTATGTCGTAGAGGGTGGTCTGCCGACGCAGTTCGAGGTCACTGGCAGCCATCTTCTCGCCGATGTCTGCCATCTTGTTGGCTGCGACGATGGCGCCGCCCATAAAGATGGGCTGTCTCACCATGACGGCTCCCGACCAGATGTTCTTGGTGTCGGTGCGGAAGGCATCGTTGACCGCCTGGCCCAACTTGTTGCCAGCCTCAGCCAACTGTGGCGTGAGCTTGTTGAGCACGCCACCCAACTGCTGTGCCAACTCGGGCGTGATGACGCCCTGCTGAACCAACCCCGTTATCATCTGGGTGATATTGCCACCCACGGCTCCCGTGGCAGTCGTTCCCAGCGACCCGAAAGCGGTCTTCTGGTTGCTGTTGAGCAGCGATATCTCTTTGCTGAAATACTCATAGCCGCCCACGGCATCGACTTTGGGCAGATACTTGGTGCGCATCACCTTGCGGTTGTATCGCGCCACATCCTGCTTGAGCCTTGCCACATTGAGCTGCTTGTTGTTGCGCAGCGCCAGAGCCCGACAACTGTCGAGCGACAGCCCCTGCGCCTGAACCTGTGGCAGCCAGACGGCACATAACATTAAGGATAATAATAGCCTTGTCATTTGCTCTCCTTTTTAGTCTATCGTAACGCTCTTGGAACCTATCATGTTGCCATCGGCGAAGATGCTTGCATGATAGGTGCCTTCGACCAGCGCCTGGGTGACATTCCAGAACAGTGTCACGGGGGTCTCCTGGCCGCCATATTCCACCACCTTCTTCATCGAAGCCTGCAGGGTGCGGTTTTCATAGCTGAATGAACCTGCGCCACCCAGCAGTGTGCCTGTGGGCGATGTCAGTCTTACATATACTGTCTTCATGCCGCTCTGGGCGGTGACGTTCTTGGCGAGTGCGAAGCTCACCTGGATGGCCTTGCACTTCCTTATCTTTCTTGTAGCCCTGCCTCGCTTGTCTAAGGGTGTGACGCTGATGCCTATAGCATCGAGCTGTGCGGCTATAGCGACCTTCTCCGAGAGCGTTGCTTTCTCCGAATTGAGTCCCTCTATCTGTCTGGTAGCCTCTTCATACTGTCCGCGCACACGGGTATTCTCGGCAGTAAGGTTCTGATTGAGTCGGTTGAGCGAGTCTATCTCCAACACATAGTTGCGCAATACGGCGCGCACGGTGGCCAGTTCCTTCTTCAGTCGGGCTATCTCTCTTGCGTCCGACGCTTTGGTATCCTTGAGTTCCTTGAGCAGCTGCTGGGTACGCTCCTGTTCGGCGGTGAGCTGGGCGACGATAGAGTCGTTGTTGATTTTGGTCTTCATCTCACCGTACTGATTGGCAAACTGCTGATACTCGTTCTCCATTTCCCGCTTGTCTATCTCGGCAAGTTCCTGCATAGCCTGGTTTTCCTGCCTCTGTTGGTTGAGGCTGAGAGCGAGATACACTATGCCGCCCACAAGGAGCAGACCTACGACGATTACGGGGATAAGAATTTTAGTCTTCATATATTGCACTGTGAATATTTGTTATGCGCTGCAAAAGTAAGCCAATTATCTGACTTATCAAATAAATCGTCAGACCAAATATATAATAATATGAAAAATTAGCACTTTTGTGGAAAAAAAGGCCAATCATTAATATTTGTTTGCAGTGGGCAGTTGCGGTGTATACCACCACTCTCAGTCCTCTCGGAGAGCCTGTTGCGGGCTCGCTGCCGACCGTCTCGGGCTGGGGGCTGACGGCTGCCGAGACGCCCGCTATCATGACCCTATCTGTGGGGCTGTCGGCGGGGTGGATAGGGGCATACTCGCCTACGCCAACCGTGGTCTGTGGGCTGGCGATTGTGCCACCAGGCAACGCTATCGGCACTGTTGTCGTCACGATGACCAAGACTTATGGCATCCACCACGTTCGGCGGTGTGCTGACCATCATCATCGGCTCGTGCTTTGCGATACGAGGGCTCGTATCTTATGTCACGTGGGCTCGTGCCTATTGTCACGTGGGCTCGTATCAGAAGGCACGAGCCAGCCCATGCAACCTCCACGCCGCTGTCTGCAGTCGCCTGACTTCTGGAGATACCATCCTGCTCAATAGAGACAATCTCCACGCCGATAGAGGTACCCTCCAGCTTTCCAAAGGTACTCTCCAGCTTTCCAAAGGTACCCTCCAGCTCGCTAAAGGTACCCTCCAGTTGTCTGGAGGTACTCTCCACGATGCTGGAGACAATCGCGGTGGGCGCCATGCTGGTGAGGGTGGTTGGCACGATGCCTCGGAGATTGGCAAAAAACTTTTCAAGATTTCGGGATTTTTCCTCCGCCGTTTGGCAGGAAAGTTGTATTTTTGCAAGATAATACTAAGGGTATTGCAAGATAGCTGTATTTTTGCAAGATAATACTCTAAAGTATTGCGAGATGATACTCAGAGAGTGTATGATTAACGACTAAAACATCGAAAGGTCATGAAGATTTTATTTCTGCTTCAGTTTACGAGCCTCTTGTCCATGCTTATCAATGCTATGTTATTGGGCCTTGGCAGCCTCCACGTGAGATGGAAGAACCGTCGTTATGAGCAGTCGCGCTGGATGCTGTTTGCAGCCATGCTGATACTGGCTGCCCACTTCCTGGCGCAGATGACCCTGTCTGTGAGAGCGTCGGGCGCCGCCCTGGGTGCAGTGCTCAATCTGCTTGCCTATCCCCCGAGCTTTGCACTGATTGCTTTGTCCATCTACAACATCGAAGCCGTCCACGACAACCGCCGCCGCTTTGTCGCCGGCATCGTCGGGCTTTATGCCCTCATCGTCGTGTGCTACGCCATAGGCTACTGCTGCAACGGCAGCATGCGCATCGGCATGTGGATGTATGTGATGCTTGCCCTCTATATATGCCTTGTAGCCTACTGCATCTGTATGGCATCTCGCCAACTACTGCTCCGCCGCAAGCTGCTCGAGACCCTCACCGCCAGCGACATGCTGCCCCATGTGCGCTTTGCCAAGACGAGCGTGACGGTGCTGTTTGTGACATCGATGACGATGCCCTTTGTCATCCTCTTCAACAAAATACTGGTCATCTATGCCCCCGTCATCCTGCTCGCCATATTCTTCTTTGTCCTGACATTCAGCAACCTGGGCTTCAACTACGTGCCCACCGAAGAGCTGGTCAACGATGACGAGGAGTCTGCCCGCGCAGCCGGAACCAATGGCACCGGAAGCCCGGCAGCCGCCACCTACAATCTGGCAGCCCTGCCGCCCGAGCGCGAGCGCATCGTCGCCGAGCGCTTGGACAAATGGTGCCAGGACAAGGGCTACCGCGACAGCAATGCCAACATGCTCACCCTCTCGCGCATGCTGCTCATCCCTCGGGCAGAGCTTACCCGCTACTTCGAGCAGAACCTGAAACTGTCGTTCCGTATATGGCTGAGCGAGATAAGGTTCAAGGCGGCGCAGGAGATGATGCGCGACTACCCCGACTACAGCAATGATATCATCTCTGCCGAGTGCGGCTTCTCGTCGCGCACCCACCTCTACCGCATCTTCAAGAACCGCGCAGGCTGCACACCCACAGCCTGGAGAGAGAGGGGCTGCCCCATACTGCCGTCGCAGACAGGCGGCAGCGATGCCGACGGCAGTATGTAACCACCGGCGGCTGTAGCCATCACCCCGACAGCCACCATCAACCACACGACTATGAACAGAATATTATATCTACTACTGGCGCTGTGCTGCTCGATGCAGATACAGGCGCAGAAGGTGGCTTTTGCCGGGGGCAAAAGCTACATGTACAGAGTGTATCTCAAAGACAAGAAGGGCGGAAGCTACTCGCTGCGCCACCCCGAGAAGTTTCTCTCTGCCAAGGCCCTTGCCCGCAGAGAGCGCCAGGGGCTGGCTGTCGACTCTACCGACCTGCCCGTATCATCCAAATACATAGGCACGCTGCGCCACGACGGCTATCAGGTGGTGGGCGGCAGCCGATGGAACAACACCGTGCTCATCGCTTCGCCCAAGGGCGACATCGCCCCCCGGCTCGAAGGGCTTAACTTTGTGACCCGCGTGGTGCGCGTCTTCGAGACGCCCGACTCGGTGAGTCCCGTGAAGCCCTACGGCGTGGTGAAAGACACGACCAAGGCGTCGGCGAGCGTCTATGGCAAGGCGCTGCCCCAGATAGCACAGCTCAACGGCGTGAAGCTGCATGAGGCTGGCTTCCGCGGAAAGGGCATGACCATCGCCATCATCGACGGCGGCTACATGAACTACACCCGTATACCCGCCCTGCGCGGTGTACGCGTGCTGGGCTGTCGCGACTTTGTCTACCCCTACCGCGACAAGATGGAAGACCTCTTGTCTCACGGCACTATGGTGCTGTCGTGCATGGCTGCGGTCGACTCGTTCCGCTACGTGGGCACCGCACCCGAAGCCTCCTACTATCTGCTGCGCTCGGAATACGGCCCCACAGAGAGCCTAATGGAGGAAGACTCATGGGCGATGGCTGCCGAGTATGCCGACTCGGTGGGCGTGGATGTCATCAACTCGTCATTGGGCTACGCCGAGTTTGACGATGCCACCACGAGCCACAAGTATGTGGACCTCGACGGCCGCCGCACGCTCATATCCAACACGGCATCGATGCTGGCCCAGAAGGGCGTGGTGCTGGTGTGCAGCGCGGGCAACTCGGGCCGCGACCGCTGGAAGAAGGTGACGCCTCCGGGCGACGCCATCGACGTGCTCACGGTGGGGGCTGTAGACAGCCACGGCCTGAACACGGTATTCAGCTCTATCGGTCCGTCGCAGGACGGTCGCGTGAAGCCCGACATCATGGCACGGGGCGGCATGGCACGCATCTTCAACGCAGCCGGCGTCAACGGTGGCGCCAACGGCACCTCGTTTGCCTCGCCCATAGCCTGCGGCATGGTGGCATGCCTCTGGCAGGCGCTGCCCGGCAAGACCGCCAAGGAAATAATCAGTCTGGTGCGTAGCAGCGCCGACCGCTATCTCACCCCCGACAACATCTACGGCTACGGCATCCCCGACTTCTGGCGTGCCTACCAACAAGGACGATAGCCCATGGCGAGCGAGAGAACCTTCACGCTGCTGGAGCTCAACCACATGGTGCGCGAGACCATCGAACGGCAGATGGACGGCAAATACTGGGTCGAAGCCGAGCTCTCCGACCTACACGACCGCAGCCACTGCTATATGGAACTCGTGGAGAACGACCCCTTCGGCCCCACCCCTTTGGCCAAGGCCCGTGCGGTGTGCTGGGCCAACCGCTGGACGGCACTGCGCAGCAAGTTTGAACGCCAGACCCAGCAACAGCTGCGGCCTGGCATCAAGGTGAGGATGATGGTAACGCCCACCTTCCACGAAGCCTACGGTTTCGCCTACCAGGTGAGCGACATAGACCCCGACTACACCTTGGGCGACATCGTGCGCAAGCGCATGGAGATAATCCGCCAGCTCAAGGAGGCAGGCATCTTCGACCTCCAGCGCGAGCTCGCGCTGCCCCGCTTTGCCCAGCGCATAGCCGTCGTCTCCAGCGCCCAGGCTGCCGGTTATGGCGACTTCTGCCACCAGATAGACGACAACAGCTACGGGCTGTCGTTCAGCCACGAACTCTTCGCCGCCATCATGCAGGGCGAACAGGTGGAGCAGAGCGTGATAGCCGCGCTCGACCGCA
The DNA here is from genome assembly GCF_002251285.1 of Prevotella sp. P5-64. Classification (NCBI taxonomy): domain Bacteria; kingdom Pseudomonadati; phylum Bacteroidota; class Bacteroidia; order Bacteroidales; family Prevotellaceae; genus Prevotella; species Prevotella sp. P5-64. The sequence continues at coordinate 26,707 of NZ_NPJK01000073.1, read as the reverse complement.
TCAATGCCCGCATAGACGAGTTTGATGTGGTGGTCATCATCCGTGGCGGTGGCGCCACCACCGACATGTCGGGCTTCGACACGCTGGCGCTGGCAGAGAACGTGGCCAACTTCCCGCTGCCCATCATCACCGGCATAGGCCACGACCGCGACGAGTGCATACTGGACATGGTGTCATATATGCGGGTGAAGACACCCACAGCGGCAGCCGCCTTCCTCATAGACCATCTGAGCGAGGTCTATACCGCCCTCGTCAGCGCCCGCGAGCGCATCAGCCGTATCGCCGAGCGCCATCTCGCCTACGAGAAGATGAGGCTCAAGCAGCTCGCCGACCGCATCCCTACCCTCTTTGCCCTGACCCGCGAACGGCAGACCAAACGCATAGACGCCCTCGCCCACAGGCTGGACAGCGCCGCAACCCAACGCTTGGAGCGCGAGCGCCACAGGCTGCAGCTCGTGGGCCAACGCGCCCAAGCCCAAGACCCCATACACATCCTGCGCCGGGGCTACAGCATCACGCTGCACAACGGTCATGCCCTGCGCAGTGGCGATGAACTGGCCGACGGCGACATCATCGAAACACGACTGGAACAAGGAACCCTGAAATCAGAGATAAGGAAATGAGCAAGCAAATGAATTACGAAGAAGCGATGGCAAGACTGGAAACCATCGTGCAGCAAATGGAACAAGGCGAGCTCGACATCGACTCGCTCGCCAAGCAACTCACCGAAGCCAAGAAGCTGATCGCCCTGTGTGAGGCCAAGCTCACTGCTGCCAATGACAAAATAGACAAAATATTGGCAGGATAACAACTTTTTGCTACAGATGGTTGGCAAAGCAACAAATATTGTTTACTTTTGCACCCTGACAAGTAGAACGAATACTAAAACGATAGTAAAATGAAAGAATTAGATTGGGCAAATCTCAAGTTCGGCTATCTGCCGACCGATTACAATGTGCGCTGCAACTACCACAATGGCAAGTGGGGCGAGATAGAAATCAGTTCTGACCCCAACATCAACCTCTCAATGGCAGCTTCCAGCCTGCACTACGGACAGGAAGCCTTTGAGGGTCTGAAAGCCTACCGCTGTCCCGACGGCAAGGTGCGCGTATTCCGCGTGGAAGAGAATGCAGCCCGCCTGCAAAGTACCAGCCGCGGCATCATGATGCCCGAGGTTCCCACCGAGCTCTTTGTAGAGATGGTTGAACGCGTGGTACGCCTCAACCAAAAGTATATCCCCCCCTATGAGAGCGGCGCCACTCTCTATATCCGCCCGCTGCTCATCGGCACCACGCCCTGCGTAGGCGTGCATCCCGCCGAAGACTATCTGTTCCTCATCTTCGTTACCCCCGTAGGCCCTTACTTCAAGGGTGGCTTCTCTGCCAACCCCTACGTCATCATGCGCGACTACGACCGTGCCGCTCCCCTCGGCACCGGTATCTATAAGGTGGGTGGCAACTATGCCGCTTCGCTCAAGGCCAACCACATAGCCCACGAAAACGGCTACGCCTCTGAGTTCTACCTCGACGCCAAGGAGAAGAAGTATATCGACGAGTGTGGTGCTGCCAACTTCTTCGGCATCAAGGACAACACCTATATCACTCCCAAGTCGACAAGCATCCTGCCCTCTATCACCAACAAGAGTCTGATGCAGATAGCCGAAGACCTGGGGATGAAGGTAGAGCGACGCCCAATTCCCGAGGAAGAGTTGGAGACATTTGAAGAGGCAGGAGCCTGCGGTACCGCAGCCGTCATCTCGCCTATCTCTCACATCGACGACTTTGAGACCGGCAAGAAATACTTCTTCGGCAACGAGCCCGGCCCATGGTCGAAGAAGCTCTACGACACCCTCCGCGGCATCCAGTACGGTATACTGGAAGACAAGCACGGATGGACACGCGTGATTATCGAGTAAGAACGCAACCATACAGAAAAAGCGCAGCCCCTCACGGACTGCGCTTTTTCTGTATAACTGTACAATACGATGCTCCTTCAGTATAATGATATACGCAACGCTCTAAACGACACTTCCACTGAGTGCATTATTGTTGTTTAGTGACAATATCATCATTGACAACGCTCGAAACTCCCCTGCGCTGCTGGAATCTCTTACCCAAATTCCACGTCACCGAGAGAGTAATGTTGTTGGCATAACTCTTTTGGAATGTGCGCTGATACATATCTCGGAAGTGGTAATTGGTATGCGACGTATAGAAATAGACCAGAGAATTGGTAAAACTGAGTTTGAAGTCCAACTGGTTGTTACAGGTGCTCTTAGTAACCGAAACATAGAGATTAGGGTTCTGCACATGCGTATAACTGAGTTCATAAGTCTTGGGAGTAAGGTTGGCACTCAGAGAATACATCCATCCCTTGGTGCTAAGATAGCTGGTATTGAAGGTAGCGGAATATCCCCAACCCTCGGATGGAATGATTAATGTGTTGCGCTCCAGTTCTGGCTTGATAGCATATCTCTTGTAAAATCCTTTGAGACTTATTGAAATATTCATGCGGTTCTTACACAGTCTGTTCATCAAGTATACAGACAGTGAAGCCTCATCACATTTGCCAATGTTGTCGTAGGTGCTGACATTGTAGTCCTCGGGATTGACAAATATCTGGTCTATGATATTAGAGGTATGTATATAGCTTGCAGTCGTAATGAGATAAGCCTTCTTGATTTGCTTGCGGAACGAAACGGACATATTGTCGCTGTTTTGAGCGCGTAGAGCTTCATTGCCGACCACAATATTGTATACATTCTGAAACAGGGAGTCGGTATTGAGGTAATCTATACTTGGTCGGGTTGTCTTGCGCTGGTATGAGGCTGTCAACGTTCCCTTTTTCCCCATATTGTAGTTCAACCGCAATGACGGCTGAAAGGAGAAAACTCGCTTGGGCCCCATATTATCACTCTCACCCTTGAGTATAAGATACGAAGAAAGTGCCTTGCCGTATGAATGATAGTCTGTAAGGTATACCTGCTGCATCGAATAGTCATTGCGCCCATTGGCATAAGACATATTCTGGCGGTAGGTGTTACGGAGACCAAAAGTAACATCGTGCGAACCACCCCAGAGTTTCAGTCTGCTCTCGATATTGGCTTCTCCTGTATATTCGCGCATGGCAGCCTTATAATTGTAGTCAGGGAGAAGGTCGTAAACGTACTTGTCTCTGTAATAGAGGAAATTACCCTTTACATTTATCTTGTTGCGGTCGTTTATACTATAACTACCATTGGCATAGCTGCCATAAGATTCAAGAGTCTCTTTATACTTGCGATGAGTATCATCACCCTCCGTGTCATTGATGAAATCGGAAGACTTAGTGGGGTAACCATAGTGATAGCCACCGAGAGTCATCGTAAACCTCTTGGTAGGATACCAACTGAGAGAGATACGCTCTGCCTGCTGCTTGATACGAATGTCTCTCTGGATGGTCATCTTCTGAGACGGGCTATACGGCAAAGATGGTATGCGACACACCTCGGTATAAGATTTTTGGCTATGCTGATTATAGGATATCAATCCAGTAATATCCCAATGCTTATTCTGAAAGGCGAAATGGTCAAATGTACCCCACAAAGACCGTATCATACCTCCTGTGGCAGAGATGCTACCAAAAATTTTTGGCTGTTCGTGCCGTTTCTTGATAATATTGATTTCTCCAGCGAAACGCTCGTCGTCGTCCTTGGTCACTTCGCGCACTTCCACCTTTTCAATATCACCGGCATAAAGAGCCTTCAAGTCTTCGGCACCGGCAATGACGCCATTGATTTTAATTCGGGTCTTCTGGCTTTTGCCTGCCAGGGAGTAGCTGTCGTTGAAGGCTACCACGCCAGGCAAAAAGGCAAGTGCCTTGTTAGCCTTTGTCGTTTTAAGAAGCCCTCGGGTGTCAATAGTATATACCGATTTCTCTGCATTGTTTTTGCCTATGGGGCGGTAAGCAATCACTTCCACCTCTTTGATTTTCTGCACTTTGTCGCGCAAGGTCAGCCGGACAATGCTGACGGTATCAGAAGCGTTAACAGGTACTATGGTATCAAGGTTCTCATAGAATTTACTTTTTATCGTCACTGCTACGTTGTCACAAGTAGCCTCCTTAGAGGAATAGCTGATTACAGCCATTCCCTTGGGGTCAGTCTTCACCCCCTTGGCAACTCCACAATAATCTGATTTTATCGCTATACCCTGCAGGGCAACTCCTTGCTCGCTCGTAACATGAAAGGTGATGCGCTTTTGGGCATTAACTGCCATGCAGAGCGACATAAACATAAGCAAACATCCCCATCTGAGATGGCTAATGCAATGGCAATTTGAAAGTGTACGATTTCTATCCATATTTCTATCGTGAGTTTCTCCACCTTTATAATACATTGTTCATTAATAACTCCATACATTTCCAATGTGTCAAGACGCATTGTCCATATTTGATTCAATTACAATTCTACCGCTGATTTAACGATTTCTTTAGGCTAATAGTCCCTACAGAACGTGACCTATATACGAGAACGTCACAAATGCCTCATACGACAAACTACTGGATGACATTCATTCGTTTTCGATTTCTCTCAGCATTTGGATTGCAGGTAAATAATTTTGTGCAACAGCCTTCTTTAGCCAGAAAAAACCTTTCTTTTTCTGTGGGGTCTCAAAAGCAGATATATACAAATCTGCTAATAACATTTGAGCTTCTGCATTACCCCGCTTGGCTACATAGATTAGTAAGGATTCTGCCTCACAGAGTAATCTGTGTACACGTATCGAACAGAAAGGAGGATATTCATCCTCTAGCCCAGGCATTTCAGGAGGATAGTTATTAATCGCTTCTCGTATAATATCCTTAGCCCTCATCAATTGCTTTTGTTCTTCTGATAATTGTTGCATAAAAGCATCATCTACACAAACGAGAATCGTCTTAAAACAATCAAGTGCTTTGAATAAAAAGTCGTTATCCGCAATTATAATTGTATCAATACCGAATGTCTTTAAGCCATTGGTAACTCCTGCATAATTGAATAGCGTACATCTATCCTTTTCTTTCGATAGGGAACCATGCATATAGAGATTACGCAGTAACCTATAAAAAGAGTTGGCATACTCCACATTTTCTTCTATACAAGTTATCTCTTCTCCGTACTTTGTCTTATATGCTTTAAGAATTGAATCAAGTATTTGTGATGGCAGGGTGGCATTATTTGCTATTTTATAATACAGGACAAATTCGTTGAGCATTGTCTCATAGTATGAAAAAATCGCGCAAAACAGGATCTTTCTGCTTTCCGTCATCAAACAATACGACCTTTCCTCAACATCATTAAAACTATTCAAGATTGTATGATAGACCTCATAATCTCCATCAGAATTATCTCGCGCCAATCGATCAGCTTCTTCCTCTGTTTGTTTTAATTGCGTCTGGTATCTGTAAGCTATATCCATTATCATTTGTGATAAAATCCCATATTGGGTTTCTATCATCGCCCTAATATTTGTATATCCTTTAGCAAACATTTGTTTCCGTTATTAAAATCCTAATAAATCGTAGTCAACACCAGAACCAGGGTAATCGCCTTCCATTCCATCTGTTAGTGCATCCCAACGTTCTGCATCATAATTATGATAAGTATCATTGCAATAATGCTGCTCTATACGTGTCCTTTCGTAGGAACCATCTTTGTTGAACACATATTGATATTCGTTACTCTCAAGATATACTTTACCATTTTTAAATGCCCTAATGGAACTCTCTTTAATCTTATCATCCTCTATTTTAATTTCAAATAGTAGATGCCCGTCTAAATCGAAATAACCATATTGCTGTTGTGTTGTTTTAAAAGCGATAGCATTGTCATTAAGAGTATCTGGAAATATTTGGTATTCAACAGAAATACAAGGAGAACACATAATCTTCTCATTTTTCAGATCAAAGACTCCTTGAAGATTGTTTTTAACAATTATGGCTCTACTACCTCCAACCCCTTTCTTTTTAATAGCATCAAACTCTATTCTTGTAATAGGAGCAGGAACAGGATTTTTAAATCCCTCAATGTTGATGTTTTTATTTCTACTAATTATTCCCCATTTATTGTTTTTTCTGACAATATAACAGTTTGAGCATATGTCAATTTCATCAAACCATGGATAAAGTATCATATTGTAGTTCTTATCTGTGATAAATAAAAGTCCATCTTTCCTCCGTAATATATATAAACCTTCAAAAAAGTTCACATAAGTACATCCTTTGGGAAGAAATTTCCATAATTTTAAATCTTTTCTGTAATGGATTTCAGTGACCATACTATCGTCATAAAAACATGTTATCAAAAGGATAGAAAAATTGATTTTGATTTTTATATATTTTGGTTCAAGAAATACACTTCCATCTTTTCGTATAATTCCTTGTTTCCCTCCTTTTTGTGCTATAAGAATATTTTTATTGTCAGAATGTTCTATCCAATCCCATCCTGGCATTTCTTTTTTGGTTGAATAAATAACAGGGACTCCATACTGATTAAAATAATAGGAAGCATATTCAGGGCTTTCAAAAAATATATTATATCCTACTTCTTTATCAGCTCTAATATAATTGAATTCCACCTTCATGTGCGAATAGATAAACGGAACAACAACATTCATCATGGAATCAATACACCCCCATAGTTTAGTGTATATTACATGATTCTTCCCCCAATAAAAATATTCTTTTTTATTAAGAATCAAACTTACCATAAGCAAGGAACTATCATGGAGTTCAATATAATCAGCAATTTCCAATCGTTTATCTCCATCTATTCCTTTCAAAAACATGATACCATTTGATGTTTCAATTTTACATTTCATAATCAGGATAGAATTATTTAATTTGCCAATGACCACCTTTGTCGGAACCTATGCGTTGAATAATACCTTTATCAACCATCATCTTCAGACGACGCTTCACACTACTTTCATGAAGTCCCATTTTGTGTGAAATTTCGCTTCTACTTATTTGTGGCTTTTCCTTGATTAGTTCTAAAATCATTTTTATCTGGTCGCTTATCTGGTCGCTTATCTGGTCGCTTTCTGGTCGCTTCTGGTCGAATATAGTCTTTTCTTGCCCTTCCTCCAATAAATTAGCCCACACAGAAGCTTTCATTATAAAGGCGACCAAATGATATTGGGGTTCCTTCGTGCCAATGGCAGAAAGCTCACGACACATACGGTCAACTCCTTCACCGAACTCCTTTACATAGTCGTAGGCTTTCAGGTACTCGGCTATCTTGGGATTACGGGAAAAATGGGTGTGGCGGATATTGTCGGTGCGGACGATACCAGGCAGCTTACCGGGGGTCTCGAACACAAGTCGGTCATCAAACATCTTTATCTGTATCTCAGTTCCTTTGATGCTATAATCGCGGTGGCAAACCGAGTTTACCGTCATCTCTTGTATCACGAACTTAGGATATTCCCTGTCGGTCTTGAAGAGTCCGTCCTCACCGAGATAGGAATGTTCCTTCACTTGCGTTTCGAGGTAGTCGATGGTTTTCTGTATCTGGTCGAGGATGCGCCCCTCGAAGGTGACATCCTTGATGACGTTCATTTCCCTGCCGACTTTCTCTTCCGTACCATAGTACTTGATAAAACGGACACGGGCACGAGGAAAAAAGTTCTGGGGATTCTTACCGAAGAGCAAGATGCAGGCAGTGCTGACTTGTGGTACATCGCCCTTGTAAGTCAAGAATCCTTTGTTCTCTTGCAGGTATTCCATTGGAGACTTGCCATAACCAATGCGCTTCATATATGCTTTTACGGCATCTATGTCGATATCCTCGATAGTGGCATCGTAGGCAGGGCTGTCCTCATAGTATCGTTCACCCTTGTCATACATCAGTTGCAGACGTTCCTCAAAGGGTAGCTTACGCGACTTGTCGCCCACCCGCCAAAACACCTCATCGGCTTGGTTGGCATGGAGGCGAGGACTGGCCGGGACATGGATTATCAGTATGTAGTTATCATTGCCCTCGCTGTCTTGGCAAGGCATAAACTCTGTCGTAACGGAAATAGTGGGTACACAGAAATCAAACGGAGTGCGAAGAATCTCGTTCAAATGAGCCTTGTCTTGGTCAACACCCTCGATACGACGAGTCTTGTCGGATATACCTACGGCTATCATGCCGCCATCGGCATTTGCCATAGCGACAATAGTGTTGGCGAGAGCCTTCGGTTCTATATGAATGCTCTTACAGTCGAAAGTCTGCCCTTCGGGCATCTGACGTATCTCTTCGATAGTATATCTCATATTCTGTTCATTTCACTTTGGTATGACAAATCAACTCGGTATATCCACATTGAGAACATCGGCTATTTATGCCAATGTCTTCAAGTCAGGTTGTGAGTGGTTGTTGCACCTCTTCGATACTGTGGCAGGGTCCTTATGCAATGTCTTTGCCATCCATTTACTCATAATACCTCTTTCTACCAATACAGTCTTGACACGATTCAAATCTGCCATACTTCAATTATTTGTTGTGTTTTCCGTAAAATTACTGCTTTTAACCGGGAATAAAGAATATATTTGCATAAAGTTGCCAAAAAGAGTGTTATTTTCTCAAACACAAGGCATTTTTGTGTGCAAAATGGACTGTTTCATGCTCTTTACTAACACGCGAATGTCTTCACCTGTATACTAAATGGGGTGGTTTGTACCCACCTTATCAACATACATCAAAACTATATTTGCCGTGAAAGAATAAAGATCTACCACCTCACCAGCCCATAATCTTTGCATCACATGACTTTATACCTCTTATATACAGACAATAAGGTAAAGTTATTTGTATATCTATATAAGAGAATGGGTATAGTTTCAACTGCATCCCATCCCATTCTATTTTCTCTTTTAACAGCATCTATTTATTTATCGTGTCTTCCCTCATTTTGCCATCCACCCTCACATTTGTTCGTAAAAGCAAGTTAAAATCGTTAAGTCTCCACTTTCCTTAAACCCAAAACGGTCATTAGGCCGTTAGGTGTGTTATTTCATGACTGCCTGCAGTCTTTTGTCTTTTATAAGGCGTCTCTTGCTTGTTTTTTAATTCGCAACAGCTCGCTATTACTCATTAAAAACCATACAAAATCCACTCTTCCAAAAGAGCCAGATCCAAGCAAGTCCTAATGACCGATCCGGGATAAATAGACGCGCCTCAGCAGCTGGCTATAGCGCAGCCAGACAGCGGTCAAGATAGTCTATGTCGGCATCGGTGGTCGCCCAGCTGGTGACAAAGCGGCAGGTGAGGGTGCCGTCGGCATGGCGCTCCCATATCTCAAAAGCCACCTGGGCGATGAGGACATCGTACTGGCTGGGCGAGAGGATGACAAACTGCTGGTTGGTGGGCGAAAGGCAAGCCATAGGGATGGCGTGACGGGCAAAGACCTCCTTGAGGCGGGCTGCCATCGCTATGGCGTGGCGCGAGAGACGCAGGTAGAGGCCGTCGGTAAAGAGCGTGTCGAACTGGATGCCGAGCATGCGCCCCTTGGCCAACAGCGCACCGTGGCGCTTGACGGTGGTAAAGAAATACTTGGGCGCGCTGATGCCGGTAAACACCACTGCCTCGCCAAACATGGCTCCCACCTTGGTGCCGCCGATATAGAACACATCGCAATGGCGTGCCAGGAAGGGCAGGTCGTAGTCGCAGACATCGGACATGAGTCCATAGCCCAGGCGTGCACCGTCGATATAGAGTCTGAGGTGGTGGCGGCGGCACGCCTCGTAGAGGTTGGCGAGCTCGCTGCGGGTGTAGACCATGCCCAACTCGGTAGGCATGGAGACATAGACCATGCCCGGCTGCACCATGTGGGGCGCCGTCTCGTCGGCAGTAAAGGTGTCCATGAAGCGGTCGAGTGTGGCGGCAGTGAGCTTGCTGTCGACGGCGGGAAGCGTGATGACCTTGTGTCCGAAAGCCTCGACCGCTCCCGATTCGTGTACGGCGATGTGGCCCGTCTCGACCGTGATGACCGCCTCGCAGCCCATGAGCAGCGAGTCGATGACGGTGGCATTGGTCTGGGTGCCACCGATGAGGAAGAAGACATCGGCATCGGTCATCTGCACTGCCTCGCGTATGCGCCTGATGGCCGACTGGCAGTAAGGGTCAGAGCCATAGCCTGACGTACGGTCGTCATTGGTATCGGCAAGACGACGGAGTATCTCGGGGGTACATCCATTGTTGTAATCACTCTCAAAAGAAATCATAATCTATCGTGTTGTAAAGTTGTCATCTATACTCTCCCCCATCGCAGACCGACGCGGCAGGCCGCGGGGGCGGATGGCTGCCGACGGAAAGACGAGGGTGGTGGGTGCAAAAGTAATGAAAAGCAGAAACATAACCAAGGCAATGGCTGTCAATCTGAGCGCCGACGGCAGGTATCGGCATACTTTTATGCCGTAGAGGGTATGATTTATGAGGCAGTCGTCTGATTATTTGACACAAATTGTGTAATTTTGCATCAAAAACAAGATATGGGCAAAGGTAAATTAGCCAAATTTGCGGATATGGAAGCGTTTGAGAACGTGTTTCAATATCCTTTCTCGGTCATAGACAACGTGCCTTTTGAGATGAAGGGGCATTGGCGCGACATGTACTTCAACAACTCCAACCCGATAGTGCTCGAACTGGGCTGCGGACGCGGTGAATATGCCGTAGGGCTGGCCCGCAAATATCCCGACATCAACTTCATAGGCGTGGACATCAAGGGCGCGCGCATGTGGACGGGAGCCAAGCAGGCTCTGGACGAAGGGCTGAAGAACGTGGCTTTCCTGCGCACCAATATCGAGATAATAGACCGCTTCTTCGACAAGGACGAGGTGCAGCAGATATGGCTCACCTTCTCGGACCCTCAGATGAAGCACGTGCGCAAGCGCCTTACCTCGACCACATTCATGACCCGCTACCGCCGCTTCATGGAGGATGGCGGACTGGTGCATGTCAAGACCGACTCCAACTTCCTCTATACCTACACCCGCTGTATGGCTGAGCACAACCAGCTGCCCATCCATGTGGCTACCGCCGACCTCTACCACACCCCGGGTATGGACGAGCGGTTGCTGAGCATACAGACCTACTATGAGTCGATGTGGATGGAGCGTGGCATAGACATCAAGTATATCTGTCTGGGTCTGCCGCGCGAGGGCGAGCTCTCCGAACCCGATGTGGAGATACCCATGGACGAGTATCGCAGCTACCACCGCGAGAAGCGCAGCCCCAAGGAGACAGCAAAGTAAGCACGACGACAACGGCACAAGATGCCAGCCCCGCCAAGCGGATGGGGCGAACGGCGACTACACCTTATTATGTATATAAGACACCAGCCCACAGATGGAAGTTCATCTGTGGGCTGGTGTCGATATAGGGGGATGGGGTCTACAGCTGCTCGGCGGTCACAGGGAAGATGTAGAACTCGCGCACGGGGTCGTAGTCGACCATCAGCTGGTCGATAAATACCGGCGTGTCGAGCGCGCGTATCTCAATATCGTGGCTGTTGCGGGTGAGGTTGACATCGACGTTGACAATGACTTGTCCGCGCTGTTCGGCGGTCTGCCACTGAGGCGAATGGATATCGGGGCGCACGCTCACCATCTGTGCCTCGCCATCGTCGACACGCACCGCCAGCCGTATGTCGTGGCCCAGATAGTCGGGCATGGCTATGGCAGCCACCCGCACGACAGCCTTGCCTCTGAGTTCGGAGAAGAAGGAGTAGGACAGGCTGCCACCGGGCGGCACCATCACCGCCTTCATGCTGTGGCCAAGCATAGAGACCGTCTGTACCCCCTGGGTGGCGCGGCGGAAATGGCAGGCGTTGCGGGTTATGGTATTGCCGACATCGAGATTGAACGGCTCGGGGCCCTGCTGGGCAAAGCGCTTGATGGCGTCGTGAGACAGCGGGCCGGGGAACTTAGGCTCTGCCATCAGGGGCATGTGGGCAAGAGAGAGGGTATGCTCCCACTTGCCGTCGAGCATGCCGGCAAACTTGCGGTTGAGCGCCAGCAGCTGCTGGTAGGCTTTCCAGCTACGCACGGCAGAGGACAGCGCCTCATCGTCGCGGACGAACGAACTGGGACGGCCTATATGGCGCGCCTCCTGGGCCTGCAACTGCTTGACCGCCATGAGCAATGCTGCCCTGACGGGATAGTCGACCCAGGCGAAGAACGCCTCGCTGCGCTCTTGGGGCACAAGGGCGGCAATGGGGGTGAGAGCCTTGACGAGAGCCTCGTAGTTGGCGAGATAGCGCTCGAGCTCGTTGCCAAAGGCATCGGCCATGAACTCGACATTCATCTGCTCGGGTCGGCGTATGCCCACGAGATGGTAATACTCGGTGAGCACGGGCAACAGGCGGTCGGCAGCCTGCTCGCCAAACTGCTCGGTAAGCCACGCGTGAAAGTGGGAGGGGATATTGGTGGCATTGACATAGGTGATGTTCCATGCCATATCCATGAAGAGCGAGAGCTGGTAAGCCACGGTGCGTGGATTGTCAATCCGGGCTACCCATTCGTGGCGGGCACCCTGGTCGTAAGCGGTCTTCATCTCAGCATAAATGCGGCCGGGCTGGGTAGAGGGGAGCCAGCGCTCACCAATCTCCATACACTTGGCGCCCCGACCGTCGCAGTCGGCATGGCGCAGGAGATTGCCACGGAGTCGCAAGAGAAGCTGGTGGAGGCGGTGACTGTCGAGGCCATGGCCCTGGGCGATGAATCCACGCCGCGCCACCGAGGGCCACTGGATAGTGAGGTAGTCGGAAGCAAGAGCGAGATAGTGGCGGCGCAGGGGAGTGACATCGCCCCACCACGCCCACGGCGAGACACCCGCAAGGCGCGAGAGTTCAAGGATGCCATAGGCGGTGCCGTTGGCATTGCTGCCCAGCACCACGATATGTCCGCCCTCGACACAGATGGCAAAGGCATCGTCTTTGGCGATGATACGGTCGATAGGCACCTGGCGTCGCTGGAGCCTCCGGAAGTCCTTGTCGCGCATCTTGTCGAGCTCGAAAATCTCTATCACAGCCCCCGCGCGATGCTCAGCGCGATGGCCGGTGACGGCGCGCATATCTTCGGCAAACATATTGAGCGCCATATCGACTACGCCCGTTCGCTTGCCCACAAAACTATATTCCACGCTGCCTCGCCCGCTGTACCAGACCACGTCCTTGGCCCACGAGGCAAGCACGAAGCAGCATAATAAGATGGTAAGTATATTCCTTTTCATTGAATACAAAGGTAGTATAAGCTGGGCGAAATACAAAACAAACTTGAGGTTTTTCTTTGCATTGTCTTCGACTTGCACTACCTTTACTGCTCCCGCCGTGAAGGTAGGCGGCACCTCAAGAATAAAAATAAACAAGTTTATTTTGTATTCTCTTAGGTTTGCACTACCTTTGCAAACATATATATATAAAAGATGGATAATAAGAAAGCTACGTTAGAATTGGGAACGAAGCCAGTAGGGCGGCTGCTGTGGCAGTTTGCCTTGCCAGCTATCATTGCCATGACCGCCTCGTCGCTCTACAATATCGCCGACCGCGTGTTCTTGGGACAGGTAGTAGGTCCGCTCGCCATATCGGGACTGGCCATCACGCTGCCCTTCATGAACCTCTCGGGAGCCTTCGGTGCCGCCATCGGCGTGGGAGCCTCGACCTCTATCTCCGTGAAATTGGGGCAGCGCGACTATGGTGTCGCCGAGAACCTGCTGGGCAATACCATTACGCTCAACCTGCTGGTGGGTATCGGACTTGGTGCCCTGTGTCTTATATTCCTCGACCCCATACTCTACTTCTTCGGCGCCAGCGAGGCCACTATCCCCTACGCCCGCGACTATATGCAGATAATACTCGTGGGCAATGCCGTGACCCACATGTATCTGGGTATGAACGCCGTGCTGCGGTCGGCAAGCAAGCCACGACAGGCTATGAACGCCACCATCTTCACGGTGGTGATGAACATACTGCTCGACGCGCTCTTCATCTGGGTCTTCGGTTGGGGCATACGCGGTGCGGCGTGGGCCACGGTAATCTCGCAGACGATAGCGCTGTGCTACCAGATGCGCATCTTTGCCAACAAGAACGAGCTGCTCCACCTGGAGCGTGGCATATACAGACTCAAAGCCAATCTGGTAAAGAATATCATCGCTATAGGCATCTCGCCCTTCCTCATGCAGAGCTGCGCCTGCGTGGTGGTGATATTCCTCAACAACCAGCTGGTGCGCTACGGTGGCGACCTGAGTGTGGGTGCCTACGGCATAGCCAACAGCATAGCCTTCATCTTCGTTATGTTTATCATAGGCCTCAACCAGGGCATGCAACCCATAGCAGGATATAACTACGGCAGCCGACAGATAGACCGTCTGGTGCGAGTATACCACCTATCGGTAATGGCGGCTACGGCAATCATGGTGGTGGGATGGCTGATAGCCATGTTTGTGCCCCATCTCTGTGCCCGCATGTTTACCACCGACCCCACGCTTATCGACATGTCGGCACGCGCCATACGCATCATGATGCTGGTGTTCCCCTTTGTGGGCTACCAGATAGTGACGACCAACCTCTTCCAGTGTATCGGCATGGTGAAGATAAGCATCTTCCTCTCGCTGTCGCGACAGATGCTCTTCCTGTTGCCGCTCATCGGCGTGCTGCCCCTGTTCTGGGGCATCGGCGGAGTGTGGTATGCCATGCCCGTCTCTGACTTCATGGCAACTATCGCCACCTTTGTCATCATGAAGATATATATCAGCAAACTAAAGAATAGCAACCCCGTAGCCACTAACAATCATGGACAATAACAACATCATCATCACCATAGGTCGGCAGATAGGCAGTGGTGGAAGCGCCATCGCCAAGATGCTCGCCGAGGAGTTCGGCGCACGCCTCTACGACAAGGAGATACTCAACCTGGCAGCACGCGAAAGCGGCTTCTGCGAAGAGTTCTTTGAAGAGAACGACGAGAAGAAGGGGTTCTTCAAGACTGCACTGCAGTTTCACTTCCCTCTCTTCACGCGCAACAGCTACTACAACACCGGCTTCAACCAGGAGAACCTGTACCTCTTCCAGTGTGACGCCATACGCAAGGCTGCCTCGGAGGGCAGTTGCGTGTTCGTGGGCCGCACCGCCGACTATGTGCTGCGCGATATGGACAATGTGGTCAACGTGTTTGTAAGTGCCGACCTCGACACCCGCATTGCCGAGATAGCCCGCCGCCGCAACATCAGCGACGACGAAGCCCGCAAGTATATCAGCGAGGGCGAAAGCCGACGGGCGTCGTACTACAACTACTACACGGGCAAGCAGTGGGGACACTGTGAGAGCTACGACCTCTGCATCAACGCAGGACGGTTGGGCCACGAGGCTGCCACCAAGCTGATAGCCGACTACGCAAGACAGGTGATGGGACAGGCAAACGACAAGAGCCATGAGTAAGCGGATAGGCATCATCAGCGATACCCACGGATGCTGGGACGACAAGTACGAGACCTATCTCGGCGACTGCGACGAGATATGGCACGCCGGCGACATAGGCACCACCGAGCTGGCAGACCAGTTTGAGGCCATGCGCCCCGTCTTCCGCGCCGTCTGCGGCAACTGCGACGGCGGCGACCTGCGTCGGCGCTATCCCGAGAGGCTGCGGTTCAAGTGTGAAGATGTGGACGTGCTCATCAAGCATATCGGCGGCTATCCGGGCCACTATGACCGCTCGGTCTTCAGTTCGCTCGTGGCTATGCCTCCCAAACTCTTCGTAGCCGGACACTCCCATATCCTCAAAGTGCAGTATGACCGCACGTTGGGGATGCTCCACATCAATCCCGGAGCAGCCGGTATGCAGGGCTGGCACGTAGACCGCACGCTGGTAAGGCTCACTATCGACGGCGACAAGATGAGCGACTGCGAAGTGATAACCCTCAATGATAGAAAACAACGATAAACCAACTAAAAAACATACCGATATGAAGACTTACCTTGTCACGGGAGCCGCCGGGTTCATCGGCGCCAATTTCATCAAGTATCTACTCTATAAGAAGTATGCCAACGACGACATACGCGTGGTGGTGCTCGATGCCCTCACCTATGCCGGCAACCTCGGCACCATCAAAGACGACATCGACAACCGTCGTTGCTTCTTTGTCAAGGGCGACATACGCGACCGGGAGCTCGCCGACAGACTCTTCAGCGAATACGATATAGACTATGTGGTAAACTTTGCCGCCGAGAGCCATGTGGACCGCTCTATCGAAGACCCGCAGCTCTTCCTGAGTGTGAACATCCTGGGCACGCAGAACCTGCTCGACGCCGCCCGCCGTGCGTGGGTCACCGGACGCGACAGCCAGGGTTATCCGGCATGGAAGCCGGGCAAGCGCTTCCATCAGGTTGCCACCGACGAGGTGTATGGCTCGCTGGGCGCAGAAGGCTACTTCACCGAGGAGACCCCACTCTGCCCCCACAGTCCCTACTCGGCGTCCAAGACCTCGGCCGACCTCTTTGTGATGGCTTACCGCGACACCTACCACATGCCCGTGTCAATCACCCGCTGTTCCAACAACTACGGCCCCTATCACTTCCCCGAGAAGCTGATACCCCTCATCATCAACAACATCCTCGAAGGCAAGCCGCTGCCCGTCTATGGCGAGGGCCTCAACGTGCGCGACTGGCTCTACGTGGAAGACCACTGCAAGGCGATAGACCTGGTGGTGCGTCAGGGTCGTGAGGGCGAGATATACAATGTGGGCGGTCACAACGAGATGCGCAACATCGACATCGTGAAACTCATCATCAGCACCATCCATGACATGATGGCCGAAGACAAGCAGCTGCGCAAGGTGCTGCGCAAGCAGGTAATCGGCGACGACGGCGAGATAAGCATAGACTGGATTAACGACAGCCTCATTACCCACGTGGCTGACCGACTGGGCCACGACCAGCGCTACGCCATCGACCCCACCAAAATCAAGAATGAACTGGGATGGTACCCAGAAACCCGCTTTGCCGACGGCATCGTCAAGACCATCCGCTGGAACCTCGAGAACCAGGACTGGATTAAAGACGTCACATCGGGAGACTATCAGAAATACTACGAACAAATGTATGGCAACCGTGGATAATTCCACCTTATTATATATATGACAATGAAAAAAATAATGCTGCTCGGCTCGGGCGAGTTGGGCAAAGAATTGGTAATAGCTGCCAAGAGAGCCGGTCTCTACGTGGTGGCGTGTGACAGATACGACAACGCTCCCGCCATGCAGGTGGCCGACGAGAGAGAGATATTCAGCATGCTCGACGGCGATGCCCTCGCTGCCGCCGTGGCGCGCCACAACCCCGACATCATCGTGCCCGAAATAGAAGCCATACGCACCGAGCGACTCTTCGACTTCGAGGCGCAGGGCATACAGGTGGTTCCCAGCGCCAAGGCAGTAAACTACACGATGAACCGACGCGCCATACGCGACTTGGCATCAAGAGAGCTGGGTCTGCGCACCGCCAAATACTTCTACGCCAAGACCTTTGAAGAGTTCAAGAGCGCTGCCGACGCCATAGGGTTCCCCTGCGTGGTCAAGCCGTTGATGAGCTCGTCGGGGCACGGCCAGAGCTACGTGCACAATGACGACGAACTGCAGCAGGCGTTTACCGAAGCGATGGAGGGAAGCCGTGGCGACGTGCGCGAGGTAATCATCGAAGAGTTTATCGACTTCGACAGCGAGTTTACCCTGCTCACCGTCACTCAGAAAAACGGCAAGACGCTCTTCTGCCCGCCCATCGGACACGTGCAGAAGGGCGGCGACTACCGCGAGAGTTGGCAACCCTACCAGATAGCGCCACAGGCACTGGAGCAGGCACAGCACATGGCTGCCGAGGTGACACGCGCGCTGACAGGCTATGGCCTCTGGGGCGTGGAGTTCTTCCTGACCAAGCAAGGCGAGGTAATCTTCTCTGAGCTGTCGCCCCGTCCCCACGACACCGGCATGGTCACCCTCGCCCACACCACCAATCTGAGCGAGTTTGAACTGCATCTGCGTGCCTTTATGGGTTGGAATATCCCCGCCATCCACCTCGAACACGCCGGCTGTTCGGCCGTGATACTCTCGCCGACGGAGTCTTGCCAACCGCTCGACTACCACTTCGACGAGGCTATGGAGGAAGACCGCACCCGTCTGCGTATCTTCTGCAAGCCCGAAGCCCACGTAGGCCGCCGTATGGGTGTCGCCCTCTGCTATGGAGAGGTGGGCGACGACATCGACCGCCTGCGCGAGAAAGCCAAGCGTGTGGCCAAGACCGTGCTGGGCACCGACCCTTATATGAAAAAGTAAGATGATAGGAAAGATAATCAGCCTGAGCAAGATAGCCGACCCTCGGGGCAACCTCTCCGTGGCCGAGCAGATGAAGGATATCCCCTTCGAGGTAAGCCGAGTCTACTGGACCTACGACATCCCTGCCGGCAGCCATCGTGGAGGTCATGCCCACCGCCACTGCCGTGAGTTCATCATCGCTGTGAGCGGCGCGTTCAGCGTAAGCCTGGACAATGGCACCGAGCGCGAGACCTATCAGCTCAACCGTCCTTACCAGGGGCTACTGGTAGATACCGGCATCTGGCGCACTCTCGACGATTTCTCGTCGGGAGCCGTATGTCTGGTGCTTGCCGAAGACCCCTACGACGAGGCCGATTATATCTATGACTACGAAGAATACCTGCAGAGCAGACGATGAGATGTTTGAGATAAGAAGATATACCGCCGACGACCGCAAGAGCTGGGACGGTTACGTGCGCCGTGCACGCAACGCCACCTTCCTCTTTGAGCGCAACTATATGGAGTATCACGCCGACCGCTTTGATGACTGGTCGCTGATGTTCTATCGCCAAGGCAGGCTCTACGCCCTGCTCCCCGCCCACCGTCGCGACACCACGCTTATCTCTCATTATGGCCTCACTTATGGCGGACTCATTATGGACATCCATGTCACCATAAGCGACACCTGCCAGCTCTTCGCCTGCCTCAACGACTATCTGCGCCACGAGGGCTTTACCCGTGTGCTCTACCGCCCCATCCCCTGGATTTATCATGTTCATCCCTCCGAGGAAGACCTCTATGCCATCTTCTGGCAATGTCATGCCCGGCTCGCTCTCCGCAACATCGGCACCGCCATCAGCATGCCCCAGCATCTGCGCTGGCGCAAAGACCATCTGCGGCGGTTGCGAAAAGCCCACGAGAACGGCGTGACCGTGAGGGCCAATGCGTCCATAGCCGAGTTCTGGCCCATCCTCACCGACAACCTGCACAAGCGCTTTGACGCCAAACCTGTGCATACGCTCGACGAGATGCTCCTGCTGCAGAGCCGGTTTCCCGACAACATCATCCAGTATAGCGCCTACCGCGAGGGACACATCATCGGCGGCATCACCTTCTACATCTCGCAACAGGTGGTGCACGGCCAGTACAGCGGAACCAACGACGAGGGCAAGGAGTATGGAGCCATGGAGGCTATCTACGAGCAGGTCATGTACCAGGACTACAAGGACTGGCCCTACCTCGACTTCGGCAGTTCTACCGAGGAGCAAGGCAGCGTCATCAACGCCGGACTCATCGCCCACAAGGAGGGCTATGGCGGCCGGGGTGTGGTCTACGACACTTATGAATGGGAGTTATGATAGAATACTTGAACCTGAAACGGATGACGGCGATGCATGCCGACGAAATCACGCAGGCGGTGACCGGTGTGGTCAATGGCGGACGCTATCTGCAGGGCGATGCCACACGGGAGTTTGAGCACGACTATGCCCGATATATCGGCACGCGCCACTGCATAGGCTGCGGCAACGGGCTGGATGCGCTCACGCTGATACTGCGCGCCTATATCGAGCTGGGGCGACTGGCCGAAGGCGACGAGGTAATCGTGCCTGCCAACACCTATATCGCCTCGATACTCGCCGTGACCGAAAACCGGCTCAAGCCTATCCTGGTAGAACCCGACATAACCACCTACAACATCGACGCCAACCTGATAGAGCAGGCCATCACTCCCCGCACCCGCGCAGTGCTCATCGTGCACCTCTATGGCCGATGTGCCTACTCCCCGCAGATAGCCGCAATATGCCGCCGACACGGGTTGCTGCTGATAGAAGACAACGCCCAAGCCCACGGATGCCGCTTCGGCGACGCGCACACCGGTGCCCTGGGCGACGCAGCCGGACACTCGTTCTATCCAGGCAAGAACCTGGGCGCCCTGGGCGATGCCGGAGCCGTGACCACCGATGACGACCGTCTGGCAGAGACCGTCAGAGCCATTGCCAATTATGGCAGCCATAAGAAATATGTATTTGATTACTGCGGACGCAACAGCCGTATCGACGAGATACAGGCGGCGGTGCTCCGCGTGAAGCTCCGCTATCTGGACCGTGACAACCAGCGTCGCAAAGATATAGCCCGCTATTATCTGGACCATATCCACAACCCGCTTGTCGCTCTCCCTGCGGATAGAAACAATGACAGCGTATGGCATATATTCCCCATACGCTGCAATGACCGTGATGCGTTGGCGCGGCACCTCCTCCAACGGGGTATCCAGACGCTTATCCACTACCCCATCGCTCCACACCGCCAACGCTGTTATCTTGCGTGGAGCCATCTCTCACTGCCCATCACCGAGCAGATACATGCCCAGGAACTGAGTCTGCCGCTGGCACCCTATCTCTCAGACGAGGAGTGCCGGCAGGTAGCCGAGGCTGTCAGCGACTACTCGCCATCAAACGGGAACAGACCGTAGAGTTCGGCGTCGATATTGTCGGTGATGGTCTTGAAGTCTTCCACGCTGTTCTCAAACTGCAGAGTGTCACCATCCACAATCATGAGCTTGCCCTTATAACCGGCAATCCATTTCTCGTATCTCTTGTTGAGACCCTCGAGATAGTCGATGCGGATGGAGCGCTCGAAGTCGCGCCCGCGCTTCTGGATATGCGACACCAGGGTAGGTATGGACGAGCGGATGTAGATCATCAGGTCGGGCAACTTGACAAGCGACATCATCAGGTCGAAGAGGTCGGTGTAGTTGTCAAAGTCGCGGTCGCTCATCATCCCCATATCGTGGAGGTTGGGCGCAAAGATGCGCGCGTCTTCAAAGATGGTGCGGTCCTGGATGATGGTGTCCTGGCTCTTGGCTATCTCCACCACGTCGCGGAAACGCTTGTTGAGGAAATAGATCTGAAGGTTGAACGACCAGCGGTCCATATCGGCGTAGTAATCGGCCAGATAGGGATTGTTGTCGACGGGCTCGAAATGGGGAATCCACCCATATCGCTTGGCGAGCTTCTTGGTAAGCGTGGTCTTACCGCTGCCTATGTTTCCGGCTATTGCTATATGCATAGTTGTATAGAGTTTTTATTCGTTGTCTTTGAAAGGAAGTGTACCCAGTTCCAGCGCACTGTCCACGCGCTCGATGATGCGGGCAAACTTGTCGGGGTCGTGCTGGAAGTCGTTGTCGTCGGCCTCTACCACCAGCACCTTACCCTTATACTTGTTGAAGATAAAGTCCTCGTAACGCTGGTTGAGGTTCTTGAGATACTCCAGCTGCATCGTCTGCTCATAGGCACGGCCACGCTTTTGGATATTCTTCACCAGATGAGGCACCGAGGCGCGCAGATAAATCATCAGGTCGGGCAGCTGGGCCACGTCGGTCATAATCTCAAACAGTTCCATGTAGGTCTCATAGTCCCTGTCTGAGAGGTTGCCCATATCCCGGTTGTTGGCGGTAAATACATAGACGCCCTCATAGATGGAGCGGTCTTGCACGACGGTTCTGTCGCTCTTGCGTATCTCCAACAGGTCGCGGAAACGCTGTTTGAGGAAATACACTTCAAGACAGAACGACCATCGGGCTATGTCCTTATAATAGTCCTCAAGGTAAGGATTGATATCCACCGGCTCGAAGCGTGGTATCCATCCATAATGTTTTGCCAACATTGTGGTAAGCGTCGTCTTGCCGCTACCTATATTGCCTGCTATCGCTATATGCACGTTAGTGTAGGTTTTTATCGTGGTTATTGATAAATCTGTACTGCCCGGCGCCATCTCTATTGGCGCAAACGCGGTGCAAAGATAACCATTTATATATAAAAAAAGGTAGCGGAATAGAAAAAAATTAAAAACAGTCTATCAATCGGGATATTATATTTATCTTTGTAATCGTAACAGAGTACATTATTCACCATTAAACCTTATAGATATGAAGAAAATCAATGTCACCGTCGTAGCATGGTTGCTTCTGGGCAGCCTCACCATGAGTTCGTGTATCGGCTCGTTCACCCTCTTCAACAAGTTTGCCAAGTGGGAAACGCAGATGACCAGCAACAAGTATGTCAACGCCATCGTGGGCTTCATCATCACTCCCTTTGTGGGCTCGGTATGCCTCTTGGGCGACGCGCTGCTGTTCAATACCATTGAGTTCTGGAGTGGCAGCAACCCCATCGCCGACATCGGAAAGACACGCACCATCATGGGTCAGGACGGACGCTACTATGCCGTGACCACCCTCAAGGACGGATATGAAATCAAGGCACCTACAGGCGAGGTGACCAATCTGAAATACAACAAGAAGAACAACTCATGGACCATGGAGCAGAACGGTGACGTGAAGGAAATCTTCCGCTTCAACGACGACGGCACCATCATGGCCACCGTCAACGGCGAGCCTCGCACCTACACCCTCGACGAAGCCGGAGTTTACCAAGCACGCATGGATGCCAACGAGGGCATGTATTTTGCCGTGAGATAGAGTCACACCCTCTACATACAGACCATCTGGAGCAGCCCACCGCCACTGGCAGAGGCTGCTCCTTTTGGTTTCAGGCACATAGAGCCTAAACAAATGTCCCACTCTCTGTCATGGAGAGTGGGACATTCGGATATGGAGGCACTGCCGTCCATACGGGGTTACCCTTCGGCGGTGAAGGATTTAATCGGTGGTGTCGGCGACATCGACATCGTCGAAGTCTGCATCGTCTTCGTCATCTTCGATGATGTCCTCGGGCACGGGCAGCTGACGGTCTATCACCGCATTGAAGGAGACAATGGTCTCGCTACGCGACAGGCCCAGCGGCTGCAGACGGTCATGGATGATGTTGAGCAGGTCATGGTTGGTACGGGCATAGAGCTTGATAAACATGTCATAGCCACCCGTGGTGTAGTGACACTCGGTCACCTCGGGTATCATTCTCAACTTCTCTACCACATCATCAAAGGTGGCGGGGTCCTTCAGGTAAAGGCCCACATAAGCACAGGTCTCATAACCCAGTTTTTCGGGGTCGATTACGTACTTGGAGCCCTTGATTAAGCCCATCTTTGTCATCTTTGCAATGCGCTGATGGATGGCAGCGCCACTCACATTACAGATACGAGCGACCTCAAGAAAAGGCATGCGTGCGTTATCGGCCACCAAGTTCAGGATCTTCTTGTCCAGTAAGTCTAAATTACGATATGCCATAGCAAGTTATATTTTACTTGCAAAGGTACTAATTTTTACCGCAATTTACTCTGTTTCCACGCAAAAAAGTTACAAAATAACAGCGTTAACGTTTTTTGTCATTGGCAGTATAGATAACTCTCGTAGCATGGGCGCTGCGAAGAGCGTCCTTGACCTGGCGCAGCAGACTCATAGGGATATGGCGGTCGGCTCTGATGACGACCAGATGGCGCTGCTGTTCGGCGGGCGTCATGCGGCTGCGCTCGGCAGCCACGAGGGCCGACAGCTGACTGGCATCGACCATCCTGTCGCCCAACTGTATCTGGGGTTGGGCGCCAGGCCGCTCTATGGGTGTTCCCACGTAGATATAGGTCACACACTGGCGACTCTGCTGGCGGGAGAGGTGGGTGCCCTGGGGCACATCATAGCGCACACGCACGGCATTGGTCTGCATGTGGGTCACTATCATAAAGAAGAAGAGCACGGTGAATATCAGGTCGGGCAGAGACGAGGTGTTCAGCTCGGGCACTTCACGGCGGCGGCGACGGATGATGCTCATGGGCGACTACCTCCTTTCTCCATATAGTTTTCGACGATGCGCTGCGGACAAGCCTGTCTCACCTGGTCGCGCTCGGCGGCGGTGCAGCCCTTCATGGGGCGCCCATAGCGTCGGCGGGCTTCGGCGTCGCGCAGCTGGCGGTAGGCTTCGACGATGCTGTTCTGCAGCTGGAAATAAGACTGATACTCGGCATCGGGGTCTATGTCGATGGCGATGATATGGCGCAGCCCCCGGCTCGTCACGTGCTGCTCCACGCACGCTGCGACATCCTTGTCGGCCACAGGCTTGCCATCTACCGTCACCGTGCCATTGGCAGCCAGCGCGAAGGTGAGCACGTCGCGGCGGTCCACCTCTGTCGGGGTCTGCTCGGCAGGCTCCATAGGCGGCAGCTGGCGCACCAGGCCCTTGTTCTGGTCCATCGACGTGGTGACCAGAAAGAAGATGAGCAGCACAAACGAGATGTCGGCTGTCGAGGTGGTATTGAGGCCGAACGAGCGGCGGTGACGACGGGCAAACATGATGGTTTTCTATCTTTTTTCTTTGACTCTCCTGCTCTTGACTACTGCCACGGCGACCACGGCAGCCACGATGAGCGCCGTGCCGGCGTAGATGAACATATCGGCGACTCTCAGCCACAGTCCGTCGGCAAAGCGGGCACCGTTTGCCATGATGGGGGCGCTGCTGCCCAGGGCAAAGCCTATCGCCAGCAGAGCCACCGTGCCGAGAGCCACCGCCATCACGATGCGGCGTGCAGGGATGCCGTTGGTCAGAGGCTGCGACTTCACGCCACGACGGCGCACTACCATCAGCCACAGGGCGGCGACGACGGCAGCCACCATCGTCAGCTCTACAAAGGCGATGAGCAGCGGGGTGAGCAGCGGCGCGCTGAAGGTGGGGTCGGTAGCCAGCGGCAGGTCATAGCCGATGAGCATAAAGAGGGCATAGACCACCACAGCCAGACCTATCACTGCATAGAGCGCCAGGCGTGAGAGGGCTTCGGTAGGTTTGCTTCCGGTCTTCATGCTTGACCTCCTTTGTGTCGGGCTATGATGTCGAGCAGAGAGATGACGCTCTCCTCCATCTGGCAGGTGAGATGGTCTATCTTGGAGAGGATAAGGTTGTAGAACACCTGCAGCACCAACGCCACAATGATACCGAAGATAGTGGTGATGAGGGCCACGCGCATACCCGATGCCACGATGGCGGGACTGATGTCGCCGGCGGCCTGGATTTGGTCAAACGCCATCACCATGCCGATGACGGTGCCGAGAAATCCCAGCGAGGGTGCCATGGCGATAAACAGCACTATCCACGAGCAGCCGCGCTCGAGCTTGGCGGCCTGCACGCTGCCATAAGCCACGAGTGTGCGCTCGATATTGTCCATAGGCTCTGCCATGCGCGAGAGTCCCTGGGCGCAGAGGGCTGCCACGGGGCCACGGGTGGTGGTGCAGAGTTCACGGGCGCCATCGATGTCGCCGCCTTCCACCTTGTCCTTGATGTCGGTCATGAGTCGCTTGGCGTCCACCTCGGAGAGTCCGAGGTAGATGATGCGCTCGATGCAGAACGCCAGGCCCAGCACCAGGGCGAGGGCGACGAGCGACATAAACCCGGCATTGCCCTCGATAAACTTGGTCTTGAGCATCTGGTGGAAGCTGGGTGCCTCGTCGTCGGCAATGGCCTGCAGGTCGTCGGCGCCGGCTGTCAGCGAGTCGGTGGCGGCGAGGGTGGTATCGGCTGCTGTCACATCGGCGGCAGCAAGGCTATCGGCGGTCTGCGCCGTCGTGGGCACAGTCATCATGAGCATCAGGGCCATGCAGAGCCCCAGTATCTTTGTCATTGTCTTCATCATATATATATATTAATAAGGTGCAAAAGTAGCGGTTTTGCCACGACAGACCAAGATTTTTTGTATAATCTTTGTAAACGCGCCCGTTTTTTTATTTCGCCGCCAGACTGTCCACGCGTTGCGGGGGCACGAGGCAAAGGTAGCGCAGCAGCCCTCTATCTTCATTTCCAACTGCGAATTACTGATTGCAGGCCGCGCCACAATCATATCAAACCACGCTTTCACCATTTCACGCCTCGAAGTTAGGTTGGGGATGGTTGCGATGCCGTTTGTCGTGAGCATAGACCAGATGTCCAGTAGTCAGATTTATGCCAGCGACACATGTAGTCTATTGTGGATGGCACGCACCCATGGCAACTCTGTAGGAGGTGCGATTACATAGCCCAGGGTAGAGGTGCGAAGCGCCTCTACCCTGGGTCATGATACACAAAGGGATAACAACGCTGAACCAAAGGTCACCGGCGCAGCGCAGTGCGACGCGGAAAGGTAAAGTGTTGTGTTTAGCCGTAGGCGTTATTATCAGTTTGATGGTATTTCCCTACACATTTCAGCCCATTATCCTGCTGCGGATAACGCCTGCGGCTAATCGCAACTCCTACAGAGTTGCCATGTTAGTGGGGCAGCTACCCAGGGTAGCGGTCTTCGCCCGCAACCCTGGGCTGGGGAAACGCAACTCCTACAGAGTTGCTGCTGCTTACGGGCTCCCCGCTTATAGCTGTTTTTGTACCGGCGACTGCCGGACTTTTTTTACCGCCAAAGGCGGACTTTTTGTTTTTGCGGCTTTTCAGCCTGCCGACAGGCAGGCGCGGATGAGGGTGGCGGCGAATGGCCGAGAGCGTG
>NZ_NPJK01000072.1:0-251 GCF_002251285.1 Prevotella sp. P5-64 | reverse complement strand
ATCATCGTGAGGGCAAACGTGTCGGGCTGGTCCGCATGGATAGCGGTTTCTTTGCGAAGGAAATACTTGACTATCTGGAAATGAAAGGGTTACACTATATCATTGCCTGCCGTTTCAACAATCGTATCCTAAAATCCGCAACTATCATCCAATACACGATTAAGGGTAGATTTATGAGTCGTTAGTAGCAGCTTTCAGTAAAAAGCAACAGCACAACATCAATATGTAGCCACCATCCCCTTACCCCACGA
>NZ_NPJK01000071.1:0-46499 GCF_002251285.1 Prevotella sp. P5-64 | reverse complement strand
GCATCGTGGGGTAAGGGGATGGTGGCTACATATTGATGTTGTGCTGTTGCTTTTTACTGAAAGCTGCTACTAACGACTCATAAATCTACCCTTAATCGTGTATTGGATGATAGTTGCGGATTTTAGGGAATCTTAATAAATGGGCAAACATCATGCTCAACCGCAATGTTTGTTGGCACATATAGCGCAACAGAAATCGAAGCCGATGACAAATACAGATTGTTAGGCGGTAATGACGGTACTGTGATTGCAAATGTCAGTGAAACCGGCACACTCAAAGGTACCCGCTGCTACTTTTTGTTCCCATCTGGTTCGCAGCAGGTTAACAAAAGCATAGGCTTGGACTTACCTACAGCCATCCACCCCAACACCTATACCGAGAAACAAGCCAATGGAGTGTATACATTGCAAGGCATAAAGATAAACGATACCACCAACCTACCTTCTGGCATCTACGTAAGAAACGGCAAAAAGTTCATTATCAAATAAATTCACATCTATGAAAAAAGAATATATACATCCAGAGATAATTCGCATTACATTGCCATCCGATTTATTGGGCCAAAATTTTGCCACTTCGTCTGGAGTAAGCGCAAGCCCAGGAAATGCACGCGCTCCACTCCATCACCATTCGGAAGACAACAATGACCCAGAGTGGGATTGACAAGTTAACAATAAGCACTACCTTCAAGCACGCCTCGCATACCAAGGCGTGCTTTCTTGTTATTGCCACGCAATAGGATTGGACGTTTCAGCTCTGTTTGACCATATATATTAACAACAATAGTTATGAATTGTGTAAAAAAAATGGACCGAAGTTAGCATATTGTCTATTTTTATCTTTACCTTTGCATAGATATCGCAACTATCACACGATAGCAATAATTTGCGATGAAAGAAAAAAGAACAATAAGCAACAAACAGACTATGGAATATATAGAAACCGAAATTCAAGGTGTATATATTATTAAGCCCAAGGTGTTTTTTGACGCTCGAGGATATTTCTACGAGGCTTGGAAGCAAGATGAATTTGAGCAGAATGTCGGGAAAATCAATTTTGTACAGGACAATGAGTCCAAATCGGGATACGGCATTCTCCGTGGTTTACATTACCAGGAGGGCGAGTATTCGCAAGCCAAGCTGGTAAGAGTAATTAAGGGCAAAGTGATAGATGTTGCCGTTGACTTGCGTAAGAATTCACCGACATTCGGCCATCATGTGATGGTGGAACTAAGCGAAGAAAACAAACAACAGCTCTTTATTCCCCGCGGATTTGCACATGGTTTCCTTGTGCTTAGCGAAGAGGCAATCTTTACCTATAAGGTGGACAACATCTATGCCCCCCAACACGAGGCGAGCATAAGATGGAATGATGAAACATTAGGAATAGAATGGCCAATTGACCCTGACAAGGTGATAACAAGCGCCAAGGACTTGGCGGGCAAATCATTTAAGGAAGCTAAATTATTTGAATAATGAATATAGCAATAGTTGGAACAGGTTATGTAGGTCTTGTGTCAGGCACATGCTTTGCAGACACGGGCGCTACAGTTACATGTGTCGATGTAGATGCCAAGAAGATTGAACGCCTGAAGAACGGACAGATTCCTATCTACGAACCCGGATTGGATGAACTGGTAACAAAGAATATCAAAGCAGGCAGATTGAAGTTTTCGACATCATTGGCAGATATTATCAATGACCAGCAGATTATTTTTTCGGCTGTAGGCACCCCACCCGACGAGGACGGCAGCGCCGATTTGAAGTACGTGCTTCAGGTGGCCAAGACCATTGGCGAAAACCTCAATAAATATATGGTAGTGGTGACCAAGAGCACAGTGCCCGTGGGCACTGCCAAGAAAGTCAGAGCCACTATCCAGCAAGAACTTGACCGCCGAGGCGTAGACATTACCTTTGATGTGGCCAGCAATCCTGAGTTTCTCAAGGAGGGCAATGCCATCAAAGACTTCATGAGCCCCGACCGTGTAGTGGTAGGCGTAGAAAGCGACCGGGCCAAGGAGCTTCTGACAAGATTGTACAAGCCCTTCCTGCTCAACAATTTCCGCGTCATATTTATGGATATTCCCAGCGCCGAAATGACCAAGTATGCCGCCAATTCGATGCTTGCTACACGTATTTCTTTTATGAATGACATCGCCAATCTCTGCGAGAAAGTTGGAGCCGATGTCAATATGGTCAGAGCGGGCATAGGAAGCGACACGCGTATCGGTCGTAAATTCCTCTACGCAGGCTGCGGATACGGCGGAAGCTGTTTCCCAAAAGATGTCAAAGCCCTTATCAAGACCGCCGACGACAACGGATATTCCATGGAAGTACTCAAAGCCGTAGAACGTGTCAACGAGCAACAGAAGCGTGTCTTGTTTGACAAGCTCACATCTGTCTTTTCCGGCGAATCCCTCAAGGGCATAACTGTTGCCCTGTGGGGCCTTTCGTTCAAGCCCGAGACCGATGATATGCGAGAGTCTACCTCACTGGTAATCATCAAGAAACTGCAGGAAGCCGGCTGCCGCATCAAGGTGTATGACCCTGTGGCTATGGATGAATGTCAGCGAAGAATTGGCGACAGCGTTGAATACGCTACAGATATGTATGACGCCGCCAATGGTGCTGACGCGTTACTGTTACTTACTGAATGGAAGGAATTCCGTCTGCCTAATTGGGACGTTATAGGCAAGATTATGAACCGCCGCATACTGCTTGATGGTCGTAACATCTTCGAACCCAGCGAACTTGAAGCAGCTGGCTTTGTTTATCACTGCATTGGACGATGAAGAAGTTTACAATCTTTGCAGCTACCTTGCTGCTAATCTTGTCGTGCAGCCAACAGCCGCACACCAAAAAGATTATACAGGAAGACAGGGCTGCCAAAAGGATGCTACAGGGAATCTGGATAAACGAGGACGGAGAAGACGTTGCCTTCCGGGTTAAGGGTGATACCATTTTCTACCCCGACACAACAAGTCTGCCTGTCTATTTCCAGATTATCGACGACACGCTGGTACTGCATGGTGCCAAGGAGGCCAAATATCACATCCAGAAACAAGCGGAGCATCTGTTTGTCTTCGAGAACCAGTCTGGAGAGCACATCACCCTGACCAAGAGCGAGGATGCCTCGGACATCTACTACTTCGGCAGCCGCAAAACTATTGCGCTCAACCAGCGACAGCTTATCAAGCGCGACAGTGTCATCAAGGCTGGCGAACTCCAGTACCATTACTATGTGCAGGTAAACCCTACAACGTATAAAGTGGTCAAGACTACTTATAATGACGAAGGTGTAGGTGTCGACAATGTGTATTACGACAACATTGTCCACCTGAGCATTTACCAAGGAGCCAAGCGCATCTATTCAAGCAACTTTGCTAAGGGTGATTTCACCGATTTGGTTCCCAAGGAGTATCTTTCGCAGAGTATTCTGAGCGACATCACATTCTACAAGTCCACCGCAGACAGTATGATATTCATCGCTTCGCTGGCCATCCCCGACGCTTCGACGTCGTTCCAAATAAAAGTGATTATATACAATAATGGAAAAAGAAAAATGCAGGTTTTCGATTGAAACCTGCATTTTTCTTTTTGCTATCTATCAGAAACCTCCACAACAGAACAGCACGATAATCTGGGCTGTGAAAATTCTCAAGAACATACTTAACGGATAAACGGTCGAATAGCCTACCGAGGGTTCCTCCTTCGAGCACACCGAGTTGGCATAAGCCAATGCAGGTGGGTCAGTATACGTACCAGCCAGCATACCCATAATGGTAAAGTAGTTGAACTTATACTTCAGGCGTGCTATAGTACCTATAATAAGAATAGGGATGATAGTAATCAGGAAGCCGGTATAAACATATTTGAGACCGTCGCCCTGGACTACAGTATCCCAGAAGTGGGCACCAGCCTTGACGCCAACGGCTGCAAGGAACAATGCCAATCCTATCTCTCTCAACATCATATTTGCCGATGTCGTGGTATATGTAACCAGTCGCATGCGATAACCGAAACGACCGATAAGAATAGCTATGATAAGAGGTCCGCCGGCAATACCCAGCTTGAGAGGCACGGGCATACCTGGTATGGCGAATGGGAGGCTACCGAAGACAATACCTACAATGATACCGATAAAGATGGTCGCAATATTTGGTGCATCAAGACGCTTGATAGAGTTACCCATCAGCTCAGCCACACGATTGACATTGTCCTCGGGACCGACAACCATGATGCGGTCGCCTACATGGAAGTGGTGACGACGACTGGCAAAGAGGTCGATACCCTGGCGGGTGATACGGGTAACGTTGACGCCATGTACACTGGAGAAGTGCATCTTGCCCAGGGTCTTACCGTTCATCGAGGGATTGGTAATTACAATACGCTTAGACACCAGAGGCTGCTTCTCATTATCCTCAGGGAACGGATTGTCGATAGCAGGGCCGATAAACGCGCGGATAGCTTCAGCGTCGTGCTCGGCACACACGATATTCATCTCATCATCCAAATCGAGAATAGTATTCTTGTTAGGAATCACGACCTCGCCATTGTGAAGCAGACGCGAGCACACGATATCACGATTGAGGAACTCGGAAATCTGCTGCAGTTTCTTGCCAGCAAGATAAGAGTTGCTCACCTTCAGGTGCATAGAAAACGGCTTCTCGTGAGGGTTCTCATTTTCCAACGCCTGCAGCTGCTCATTCTCATCCTCCAGACGTATCTTGCAGATGTAGCGGATGGCAATGGTAGCACCGATAATGCCAAGTACACCCAAGGGGTAAGCACAGGCATATCCCGAAGCGATGGAAGGCACCTTGTCTGCAGGGAAGACCGAAGTAAGGGCCTCATTGGCTGCACCCAAACCAGGTGTGTTGGTTACCGCGCCATACAACGTTCCGACCATCATAGGCAGATTGTTGACATCCGTAGTATCGAAAAAGAGATAATAGCAGGCAAACATCACGCCAATATTAAGCAGGACAGCTGCCGTGGACAAGAGGTTGAGAGTAACGCCGCCCTTCTTGAAACTCTCAAAAAAGCCAGGGCCAACCTGCAGACCAATCATAAACACAAAGAGGATGAGACCGAAGTCCTGAATAAACGTCAGGATATCGACGGGAGCCGTAAAGCCGACATGTCCAGCAATGATACCTGCGAACAAAACAAAGGTTACACCCAACGAAATGCCACAAATCTTGATTTTACCCAACAACACGCCTACTGCAATCACTATCGAAAACAGAAGGACTATGTGGGCAACCGAATTTTGCTGTGTAAAAAGATTAATGAGCCAATCCATAAATTATATCATTTGTTATTTTCCTACAAAGTTACTGCATTTTTTTCTTTTTCATAGTATCAAAATTGTTTTTTTTAACTTTCACTGCTCCGCAGCTCCATTCCAGACTGTTGTTTCCTGCATTTATATTCCCTTTTATCAAATATATCCCAAAAGCGAAGCGCGAATTGATAAAATCATGGTTTGATATTTTCAATTCATGTTTTGAATAATTTATTTCAGACTTTGAAACTATCGCCAGCGCCATCGCAACTGGTTTTGCCTTGCCGCCACTCTTGATTGCGACATCGCCTCTATACATCAGAAAGGCCGTAACACTCACACTGGAATGTCACGGCCCTCCCCTATCTTCTACCGCCGCGGTCATCTACACAGCGACAAACGTGCTGCTACTTATTAGGCGTAAACAACAGCATCGGAATATTGGTAGTAGAAAGATATTTTTCCTTATAGGTTCCATCCTCGTAGATACCGGCACCGACGAGGTGTATCTCCATCCTTTGGGTTGGCACATCATACACTCCGAACGAATTGGCAATACCATAAAACGCCAGTTGAACCTTGTGACTTTGGCCGCCATAGGTGATATTGTATGCAGGCGCATCAACACCGACGTAGAAAAGGACTGGTGACAAGCCAACGAAATGGATTTTGCACTTCACATCCTGGTAAGGCTGCTGCAACAGGGCTTCCTTGAGTTCGTTGTCGGTAATAAACTCGGCAAATGGCTCCACGGCAAAGTTATGTATGGTCAGCGTGCTGTCGGTATCAATCGTCCAGCTGATATCTACAGTATCGGTTTTGGTCTGATAGTTTCCGATATTCTTCAGATATACCATCTTGCCTGTATGATATCCTCTCACGGTCAAGAAAGCACTTTGGATTTCCTGCTTTGTAAGTTCACGGTACGAGTTGCTTTCATTGCATGATACCATCATCAAGGCCATCATGATAAAACCCGCCAAGACGGCGGCTGTCTTTCTGTTTCTTTTCATTTTCTTGTTATGTTGATAATTATAAATATAGCTTTTTCGCTTTGTAAATGCGACTTTAGGGAAATCTTGCACGGCAAACAGTTAAACAACGTTAACCGCGCCATTCCTCGCACTATCGGCGGATTACGAAATAGCCACAGCGATGTCTCACTCCCCTACTTGTCAAGACATAGAGGTGGTACACGCCAGGAGCAATCTTGCTCACATCCAGAGTCTGCCCCTTCCAGGCGCTTGTCAGGACAGGATTGCCCAGAACATCGGTCACCAGCAACACTACATTGCGCTCCCAAACTTCCTGTGAATGTGGCAAAATCAATTTGCGCCCATCACAGCTGAGTGCCGCAGAAGGATTGGCAAAGGACAAATCGCCCCGAGGCTCCATTTGCAGAGCGCCACTCTCTACACCATATCGATTCATAGCCGTCACAGCATAATACAACCGGTCCGAGTTGCCCACCTTTACCGCATTGCCGCTAACGCGGGCAGCTATAAGATTGCGTCCGTCTGTGATATCTACAGGATGGGAGGGAGACGAATACACATTATAATATATATCCCCACCTGTTACCGTCTTCTGCCAGGTCAGGACATGATTGCGGCCAAGAGCCAAGCATGTAGGGGCAGCGGGTGCAGTGCTGCTGGCCCATGTCATTGGCGGCACAAGGGCCGGTGAGGCGTTATGCTTTAATGTAAAATCGTAAATGCCCTTGGTATTGTCTGTAAAGAACTTGCTCCTGAAGAAGGCGTGCCCCAAACCATACTGGCGCAGCACATGCATCTCGCGCGAGATAATCTCCAGTGGCCAGTCCTTCTCCTTGGGTGACAGAAAATAGATGCCCAAGCCAGGAGTGACGATGCGCCCATAACTGTTTTCGCTCCAATCGATGGCAAATGGAAAGAACTGGCGTCCCTGAAAGTACATCATCGGAAACAGCTGGTCCATCAACCCATCCCGCAGCCATCCTTGTGCATCCTGGCACACGCGCCTATAGGCATTCCATCCATAACTCTGATACCGGGTCAGGTCATCATGCTTGCCAATGGGCGCACTGCTCAGTTTGACATAAGGTTTGATGGGCTTTATACGGTCATGTATCGCCTTGACGATACGAGTAATGAAACTGCGGCCCTGAGTAGGCGTGACTTTGATATTCCAATTCTCAGGATAGCGGATATAATCGAGATGGATTCCATCAACATCATAATTTCTGACTATCTCCTCGCAAATGTCTGCAATATAGCCGGCCGTCTGTGGCATCTCGGGATTGAGAAAACCCTCATCCCCTATCCTCTTCAGCATCTTCAGATTTCGCTTGCGCAAATTGCGGCAACCGGCTCCATTCCATTTGCCAACAGGAATGGCCACCACCCAGGCATGCAGTTCCATGCCACGACGATGACACTCATCGATTGCAAAGGCAAGAGCATCATAACCGGGACTCTTGCCAGGCCGACCGCTCAGACAACCATCCCAAGGCTCGTAGACTGAAGGATAAATAGTGGTGGCACGAATACGCGTCTGCAACAACACCTGATTGATACCCGCCTTTTGCAACTTGTCTAAGATGGCAACCAGTTCCCGCTTCTGCCTGTCTATCGAAGATGAAGTCTGGGCATAAGAGTGCGGCCAGTCTATCCCTCCGATAGTGGCAAGCCAGACAGCCCGCGCCTCATACTTGGGCGAAGGCTGATTGAACTGGGCTAATAACGGCGTATATATGGATATCAGGAGATATAAAAGAAGTAATCTAACTTTCATTGTTCAATTTTTCCGCAAAGATACTTAACTTTTTTGTATTTAGTTTGCGATTAGAACAAAATCTATTAACTTTGCAACAAATATAAGCTAAATTAGCGGAAAGATGATTTCTTTTATAATGGCCTTGATAGCCCTCATACTCGGCTATTGTATTTATGGGCGTATCGTCGAGCGCGTGGCCGGTCCCACCGACAACCCAACCCCAGCCATCAGCCACGCTGACGGCATTGACTATATCGCCATGCCTTCATGGCGGGTTTTTATGATACAATTTCTAAACATCGCCGGAACAGGTCCTATCTTTGGTGCCATTATGGGTGCATGGTATGGTACAGCCGCCTATCTCTGGATAGTATTTGGCTGTATTTTTGCAGGCGCCACGCACGATTACTTTGTGGGAATGTTAAGCATACGCCACGGCGGTGCCAACATGCCAGCACTGGTGGGCACCTATCTGGGAACAACAGCCAGAAGGATAATGCTCGTCTTCTCTGTCTTCCTGTTGCTCATGGTCGGCGTTGTGTTTGTATATAGCCCGGCTCTACTTCTGAAGAATTACTGCCTCACCACCACTTGGTGGGTCATCATCATCTTCGGTTACTACATCCTGGCGACAATCCTTCCCATTGACAAGGTAATAGGAAAGATTTATCCATTATTTGCCATTTCCCTCATATTCATGGCATTTGCACTTATGGTCATGCTGTTTGTCAAGATGCCGGCTTTACCCGAGATATGGAGCGACTTGGAAGCCTCTAACAGGAACACCCCTGCCTCGCTGTTAGGCACAGATACATTCTTCAGCAACAACCCCTTGTTTCCTTGCCTATTTCTCACTATTGCCTGTGGAGCTATAAGCGGCTTCCATGCCACACAAAGTCCGCTCATGGCGCGCTGCATCACATCTGAGCGTTTGGCACGCCCCATATTTTACGGTGCGATGATAACCGAAGGCATCGTGGCCTTGATTTGGGCAGCAGTATCTTCATACTTCTTCTACTATGGCGGCTGGCGCGAGGTGGTTGACCCGCAGACAATCAGTGATTTCCTGGCACAGGCAAACGATGCTGACGGCAAATCACTGATACAATACTTCACTGCTCCCGACGTGGTCAACAATGTCTGTACGGGCTGGCTGGGAGTAATAGGAGGACTGCTGGCCCTGCTGGGAGTGGTCGCCGCTCCAATCACCAGTGGAGACACCGCTTTTAGATCAGCCAGACTCATCATAGCAGAGGCAATGAATGCCAGCCAGAAGCAATTGGGCAAGCGGTTTATGATTGCTTTGCCATTATTTGCCGTCGGACTGGGCTTGCTCGTATGGCAGATAGAAAACAAAGACGGTTTCAACACCATCTGGCAATGGTTCGGATGGTCAAATCAGACTCTGGCAGTCTTTGCCTTATGGACTATCACGGTATATCTGGCCAAGCAGCATAAGTGTCACTGGTTCACATTTGTGCCAGCGGCATTCATGACAATGGTATGTACGACTTACATCCTCATCAGCGACAAAGCCCTGCATCTCCCAGCTGGCTTAAGCTACACATTAGGAGGGCTGCTTACCGCTGCGTTGACGATTATATATATAATATGGTATAAGAAACAAACAACAAAAAGATAACATTTGCATTATGAAGAAAATAGTATTATCATTAACGATGCTTGTTGTCGCACTGACAGCCAGCGCACAGTTTCAACAAGGTAAAGGATATATAGGCGCTTCGCTTAGCGGACTCAACCTATCATACAACAGCGAGAACGGATTGAACCTCGGCGTACAGGCCAAGGCAGGTTACCTGTTTGCAGACAATTGGATGCTCTTGGGCGAGGTAGGCTATGACCACTATGGCAAAGATAAGATAGCTGACCAGGCAGCAATAGGCGTGGGATTCCGTTATTACATCATCCAGAACGGTCTCTTCCTCGGCGCAAATTGCAATTTTGTGCACAGCAATCATAACTACAACGACATTATGCCCAGTGCTGAAGTTGGTTATGCCTTCTTCATCAACCGCTCGGTAACCATCGAGCCTTCAGTGTATTACAAACATTCATTCAAGGATAGCGACCACTCCACAATCGGACTTAAGGTGGGCATCGGCGTTTACCTGTTTGACGATTAATCGCGGTGGAACAGCAATATCCATCGACCCTATTGGAAAAAGCCGTCTCCGAGTTCTCCAAACTACCAGGTATCGGGCGCAAGACAGCACTAAGACTTGTACTGCACCTCTTACGGCAGAGCGAAGAAAGCGTTGACGGTTTCACCAGCGCCATCGGCACTTTGCGTCATAATGTAAAGTATTGCAAGGTGTGTCACAACATCAGCGATACTGACATCTGTCCGATATGCTCTGATGCACATCGCGACACAAGGACAATATGTGTAGTGGAAAACATCCGCGACGTGATGGCGATAGAGAACACTCAGCAATATCGGGGACTATACCATGTCTTAGGTGGCATAATATCCCCGATGGACGGCATCGGCCCTGGAGATATAGAGATAGCTTCGCTCGTAGAACGCGTGGAGCGTGACGATATAGGCGAAATCATCCTGGCACTCAGCCCCACAATGGAGGGCGACACAACCAACTTTTATATATCCAGAAAATTGGCACACACAAATGTGAATATCAGCGTCATCGCACGAGGCATTTCTATCGGCGACGAATTGGAATATACCGACGAAGTGACACTGGGCCGTTCTATACTCAATCGTATTCCTTTCAGCAAATAAAAATGGAAACTATTCAGAAGAAATTACAACTCATATTTTGGATTCCAATCGCACTTTCGGCGATCATAATTGTATCAGGCGAGTTGGACATCATACCCAATGGCATCCTGGCCAATGACAAGCAAGTGGAGTTTGTCATCATGTCAATGATGGAGATTCTCACGATTATTGCGATTCCTGTAGCCTTGAAACTCTTCAAGTTCAAAGCCATCGCCAACAAACTGGCTTCTGACACCTTGCTTCATTTCGAGCGTTGGGGAATTGTACGACTATGCCTGCTCAACGTGCCCATGGTAATCAATCTGGTATGCTACTACCTTTTTGTCGGTGCCGGCTTCGGGTATCTTGCCATCATCCTGTTCCTGAGCCTTTTCTTCGTATATCCATCATTGTCGCGCTGTTACAATGAAACTGACGGTCATAATAGTTAACTACAACGTAAAGTTTTATGTGGAGCAGTGCCTATACTCGTTGCGCAAAGCGCTAACGGGAATAGACGCCGAAATATGTGTTGTCGACAATTGTTCGAATGACGGCAGCATAGACTACCTCAAGCCGCGTTTTGATGACGTTGTTTTCATCCAAAACCAAGAGAACATGGGGTTCTCACGCGCCAACAACATAGCCATAAGGCGCTCCCAAAGCAAGTACGTGCTCCTGCTGAATCCGGACACAATGGTAGGCGAAGACACCATTCGCCAGACTATCGCGTTTATGGACAGTCATGAGCGGGCTGGTGCTTTAGGAGTCAAGATGCTAAACACAGACGGCAGCGTGGCCAAAGAATCACGTAGAGGCATACCCTCGCCTGCCACTGCCTTCTACAAGATGTGCGGGTTGTGCGAACGCTTTCCAGCTAACCGGACATTTGCCCACTATTATATGAGCTACCTCCCATGGAACGAGGCTTCCAAAATAGAGATTGTAAGCGGTGCGTTTTGCCTGCTGCGCAAATCTACGCTGGAAGATGTAGGCCTGCTCGATGAAGACTTCTTCATGTATGGAGAAGACATAGACTTGTCGTATCGCATACATAACAAAGGATGGGATGTATGGTATTACCCGACAGAAATACTCCACTACAAGGGGGAAAGCACGCAAAAAACATCGTTTCGCTATGTACACGTGTTTTATGAGGCAATGCTTATATTCTTCAACAAGCATTATTCCCACCTGAGTTTTCTTTTCTCTCTTCCCATACAAATGGCAATTTACTCGAAGGCACTATCTACTCTGATTAGTGTCAAAATGAGCAAATTCTATTCAACCTTCAAAAACGAGAAGCTCAAAGTGGCTGCCCCCATAAGCTACATTTGTGTCGTACCCATGGAGAATAGAGAACTGTGTAATAAAATCGCATCTGCAAACGGCTTAGACCCAAACTACATTACAGATTTAGATGACATAGAGTATAACGAACTCAACGAGACAGCCCTTACATATATTATATATGATGTGTCTGCCTTTGCCCTTCAGCAGATATTCAAGAGTGCGACATCGTCTGCCCACCCAAGAGTGAAGATGGGCTTTTTCAACCCATTGTCGCATACGATTATCACCGAAAAAAATGTATTCAATGACCAATAGCCTGCCAACAGTCAAGCTAAGAGCTTTAGAGCCAGAAGACTTGGAGTTCTTCTATAGTATAGAAAATGATCCCGAGTTATGGGATGTGAGCGACTATACGACCCCGTATTCACGATATGTCCTGCATGACTTTATTGCCAACAGTACATGCGACATATATAAAGACGGCCAAGTAAGGTGGGCCATCGAAAACGAAGAAGGCGAGGTTGTGGGCATGATAGACCTAACCAATTTTGACCCACATCACTCAAGAGCCGAGACGGGAATCGTCATTGCTAAAAAATACAGAAGAAACAAGTATGCCTTATCAGCCTTGCTACAGCTGATCAGTTATGCTGGCAGTGTGCTACACCTTCGCCAACTTTATGCACTCATAAATACTGACAATGAACGTTCTGTGTCTTTGCATGAATATGTCGGCTTTGTCAAAGGGACAATACTTAAAGATTGGTTCCGCACTTCAAACGGTTTTGCAGACGCATATGCCATGCAATTATTTTTATAAAAATATGCGCAAGTATTTGGTGGATTAGAAAAATATTACTACCTTTGCACTCGCAAATAAGGAACAGGTAACTGGTGCGTTAGTTCAGTTGGTTAGAATACATGCCTGTCACGCATGGGGTCACGGGTTCGAGTCCCGTACGCACCGCAAGTTCTTCAGATGCAAAAAACTAACAAGGTGTGTTAGTTCAGTTGGTTAGAATACATGCCTGTCACGCATGGGGTCACGGGTTCGAGTCCCGTACACACCGCAGAAGAGTCTTAAGTTCTTACTTAAGACTCTTTTCGTTTATAGCAAACAAACACTAAGTTAATTAATAAATTATAAATAACCGCCGAAAACTGCCTATATTCATAATTTATCCCTAACTTTGCACAATATTAAATAATGATTGATATGAAAAAGATATTTTTATTGTTAATGATGCTGGCAAGCCTTGTCGCCTACGCGCAGCAGGAACAGCCAGAAATAAAGTTTGACAAGACCGTACATAACTTCGGCACGTTCAGTGAAAAGACACCTGTCCAGACTGCCGTTTTTGCATTCACTAATATCGGCAAAGCCCCTCTCATCATCAACCAGGCCATAGCCAGTTGCGGATGCACCATCCCCTCATATACAAAAGAGCCTATCATGCCCGGCGAAAAGGGAACTGTAAAAGTTACCTATAACGGGAAAGGCAAATTCCCTGGACATTTCAAGAAATCGATTACCATTAGGACTAACGGAAAAGTAGAAATGGTCCGTCTATATATAGAAGGAGATATGAAAGAAGAGTAACAAACAGTCCTATACGATAAGCAAAAAACTCATTCAAGCAGGTCTTGAATGAGTTTTTTGCTTATTACCTATTCTTGTGTTTCATAAACCAACGATGCAAGTAGAATACATATAGCATACATGCCATAATACTAATGGCAAGCGCAATCCATAAGGTGAGATACATCTCTCCGTGACATACCGCCAAGCCACCGACTACACCAAGTCCAATTCCCGTCTCCCAAGACAGAAAGTAACTACTCTGAGAAGTGCCACGTTGGCAATGAGTACTAAGTTTGATAAAGAACAAGAGAAAACGCGTACCTATCACCCCTACTCCCAACCCAAGCAATGTGGCTGAAATAGATATGACCTCATGACAACCAGAACGCTCAATGAGTAAAAACAATGCTATAATCATGGCAAGAAGAGCTGTTACCGCTTGACTCTTTAACTCGGCATTGACAAACGCAATCCTCTCTACAAGGACTGCCACAAACAATCCCAACAACATCCAAGCAAAAAAAGCAGCAGGCAACCGCAAGGTGTAAAGCATACCTACAACTACCATAATCAGTGCCAAACACACAAAGAGCATAACTCCGCCTGGCAAGAGAAAACGGTCCAAGCTACATCTTTCTATATTATCTGGAGGGGTCTTGAAAGGAAAGCGTATAACCGAAATAAGCAAGAGGGCCAATACTGACAACAGCACAGATAAAAGAAACGCGCGCTCAAGACTTACATGAGAAACCACCACAAGAGAGATCAGCGGGCCCAAAGCAACAGCAAGCCGACCGAACCAGTTGATATGATAATTAGCCTCTGTACGGAAATAAGACTGAACAGAATCAACGACCAGAGTAGAAAGCAAGACCATCTGTGCCAACCCGTAAACGGCACCTAATATGAATCGTAAGGCCACTACAAGTTCAAATCGAGCAGCCATTGGAGACGTGCGCAAATACAACATCATAAGGATATCGCCAATTAACAGCAAAATCGCATATTGACACACCCTTTTGCGACGATAACGCTCTACCAAATAACTTACAAATGGCCCAAAAGCATATAGACCCAGCACATACGCCCCCATTACAAGAGCCTGTGCCTGATAAGAGAAACCATTGATTCGCATATATGTCAACATTTCAGGTATCAACATATATACGCCTATTGAAAGTAAAGAATTGGCTATAGCCAAAAACCAGAATTCTTTATGCCAATGGCTCAGATGAATGGAGGTATTCTGTGTGTCCAATTTGAGAAATCATTGATTACTAAATCACAATAATCTGATATGGCTGAAGCACTATTTGTGGTAGCCAGTCCTACAACATACAAATTGGCAGCACGCGCCGCCTTCAGACCATTAAAACTATCTTCGAAGCCAATACATTCGTCAGGAAGTACACCCAAGACTTCGGCACCCTTAAGGTAACATTCGGGATGGGGCTTGCTATGGGAGAAGTCTTCAGAAGTAAGAATGGCGTCAAAATAATCCCGAAACTCAGGATGAGCCGCGTAGATACTTCTCATCTTTTCATTATTACTGCTTGTGACAATTGCCGTTTTGATATTTTTCTCTTTCAATGCCAAAACAAATTGCTGAAATCCGGGAACATAATCAAAATGCATATTCCGCTCAAATTCATTAAGACGACTTACAATCTGCGATTGTTCAGACTGAAGATGAGAAAAATACGCCGAAAATATCTGAGTCAAGGTTTGTCCCTTGATTCTCTTTGCAAAATCAGGAATATCAGAATGATACTGCCTGCCAATCTCTCCCCAAAAGAGCGTATATTGTGGCTCGGTATCAAATACGACACCATCCAAGTCAAAAAGCGCTGCTTTAATCATTATTCACTAAATAATTACTATTATTATGCAAAGTTACGACATTTTTATCGTAACTTTGCAAGGAACAAAAAGAAATTGATAATTAGCCGTTTAATTGTCATCAGACTATATGCAGATTATAACCAAATACTTCAACAAACTGAGTGAGGAACAAATTCAACAGTTTGCCAAACTCAAGGATTTATACAGAGATTGGAATGCAAAGATAAATGTAATATCACGCAAAGATATTGACAATCTCTACGAACACCACGTTCTTCACTCTCTCGCAATTGGAAAGTTTATTCATTTCAAGCCCGGTACTACCCTTCTTGACTTTGGTACTGGTGGCGGCTTTCCAGGTATTCCTCTTGCTATACTATTTCCCGAATGTAAGTTCAGGCTCATCGATGGAACTGGAAAGAAAATCATGGTGGCAACAGAAGTAGCCAAAGCAATAGGGCTGAAGAACGTCAACGCAGTCCATCTCCGCGGCGAGGAAGAAAAAGGAAAATTCGACTTTGTCGTGAGCAGAGCGGTCATGCCTCTACCTGACCTCGCCAAGATTGTGGCCAAAAATATTTCCAAGAAACAAAGCAATGCCCTCCCCAATGGTATTATCTGCCTCAAAGGAGGTGACTTGCAAGCAGAGATAAAGCCCTACTCCAATATTGCTGAAATTGCCCCCATCAGTAATTGGTTTGAAGAAGAATGGTTCAAAGAAAAAAACATATTATACATTCCATGCTGACAATAAAACGATTTACATGCAACATGTTGCAAGAGAATTGCTATGTGATAAGCGATGACACAAAGGAGTGTGTTATCTGTGATTGCGGAGCATACTCACAACATGAACGCCAAAGCATAATAGACTATATCAAAGAGCAGCAGCTCAAACCGGTGCACCTCATTGCCACACATGGCCATATTGATCATAATTTCGGTAATAATACTATTTATGAGCAATACGGTTTAATGCCAGAAGTGCACAAGGAAGACGAACAACTGATGGAAATGCTCGACAAGCAAGC
The DNA here is from genome assembly GCF_002251285.1 of Prevotella sp. P5-64. Taxonomy (NCBI): domain Bacteria; kingdom Pseudomonadati; phylum Bacteroidota; class Bacteroidia; order Bacteroidales; family Prevotellaceae; genus Prevotella; species Prevotella sp. P5-64. The sequence continues at coordinate 29,970 of NZ_NPJK01000071.1, read as the reverse complement.
GGAAGGTTTGGTCAATGTGACCCTTGACTACCAGATGCCCAATCCCGTGTATTTTGACGAGAATCATGTCATCAGATTTGGAACACATGAGTTTACAATTATTGAAACACCCGGCCATTCTCCTGGTAGCGTGTTCTTCTATTGCAAAGAAGAAAACGTTGCTTTCTCTGGCGACACATTGTTTAGACATGCCATTGGTCGCACGGATTTTATAGGAGGCTCAATGTTCCAGATAATACAAAGCCTTCGAATGATTTGCCAGCTTCCAGATACTACGAAAATATATCCTGGTCATGGCGAAACGACTACTATAGGCAATGAATTGGCCAGCAACCCGTATCTTGATAGATGACAGATAATGAACGCATCATTCTTGGTATAGACCCTGGCACAAATGTAATGGGTTATGGCGTCTTGAAAGCCGTCGGCAATAAAGCCCAACTTATGGCTTTAGGAGTAATAGATTTACGAAAAATGCACGACCCTTACATAAGATTAGGCAAGATTTTCGAAAGGATTACGGGAATTATCGACGAATATCTGCCCGACGAGATGGCTATAGAAGCTCCGTTCTTTGGGAAAAATGTCCAATCTATGCTGAAATTGGGAAGAGCTCAAGGAGTGGCAATTGCCGCAGCTATAAGGCGCGAAATCCCTATCCATGAATATGCTCCTCTTAAAATAAAGATGGCCATAACCGGACAAGGTCAGGCAAGCAAAGAGCAGGTGGCAGGAATGCTACAACGACTTCTCAAAATGGACGAGAAGGAAATGCCCAAGTTTATGGATGCAACTGACGCATTAGGTGTCGCTTATTGTCATTTTTTGCAACAGAATGCGCCACAAAGCGAGCATAAATACGGGAGTTGGAAAGATTTCGCGACAAGAAACCAAGACAGAATAAACAATATATCAAAGTTGAAGTAAACAGCAGAAGAAAATATGAGAACATTTTTAGTATCAATGTTGTTGCTATTGACAATGGCAACAAACGCAAGCGCTCAGGAAATCTACAAAGAGATTAAGCGCATCATGCAAAATCAAGAAGTCATCAAGTCGGATCCCAAGAAGACGCTTGACGAAAGGAAAATCGCAACATTCAAGTATGATGCCATATATTATATGATGGTGAAGGCTGGCGACAACCATGTAACAGCCTACGAATTAGGCAACCAGACGAGCGCAATGATAGACTTTGTCAATCTGTACATAAAGAGACTGTCAATGGAAAAGAAAAAGAATCAACGAAACATCATTATGAGCAGATTTAAAAAAGTCACTATCGAAAACGCATTGTTCAACGACATGGACAAAGACATTATTTATGCCTATGTTGACAACGACAACTTCATTACCCAATTCTCCTTGGACACAAACTGGGTTAAGGCACTTGAAGAAGTTCGCCGCAACAACTAAGCCAATACACGACTGGGCTTAATCTCAGTCATGAAATAAAAAAGAATGGCATTGTGGAAAAACACAGTGCCATTCTTTTTATAGGAAGGTATTACTCTTTTCGTCTTAATACGACCGCAGAGCGGGCTGGAATATAAAGCATCAACCACCCCTTATGGTCTTTAGCATACAACTTGTCGGAGTTGGTGAAATGGGTAATGGTATCATCAGCCAATCCATTTCCTCCATACAATTTAGAATCAGTGTTTAGCATCACTTCATACGCTCCCTCGGGCACGAGAAAGCCATAATCAGAATATGAGCGGGATGGAGAGAAATTGAATACAAATACCAGATCCCCACGCATATATGCGAGAATCTGATCACCATCATTATGCCATATTTCTTGCACAGCTGTCTTGTTGATGTTCTTTTCTGACTTCAATACACTAAGCATATCATGGTCAAAGTCGCCAAGATAGTGATAATCCAATTCCTTATTGTCTACAAGGTTCCACTGTCGGCGAGCATACTTATGGCTCCATCCGTTACCTTCACGCGGGAAATCAATCCATTCAGGATGTCCAAACTCATTTCCCATGAAATTCAGGTACCCTCCATTAATGGTAGAGGCCGTAACCAAGCGAATCATCTTATGAAGAGCGATACCACGTTGGGCGCACATATTCTCATCACCTTTCTTAAAATGCCAATACATATCGGCATCAACAAGACGGAATATTATGGTCTTGTCTCCGACAAGCGCCTGGTCATGGGATTCACAATAGGATATCGTCTTCTCATCAGACCTGCGATTGGTAACCTCCCAAAGAATGGAGCTTGGTTTCCAGTCCTCATCGCGTAACTCCTTGATGGTCTTAATCCAATAATCAGGGATATTCATTGCCATGCGATAGTCAAAGCCATAACCACCGTCAGCGAATTTGGCCGCTAAGCCAGGCATGCCACTTACTTCTTCAGCAATAGTAATCGCATGCTTGTTTACCTCATGAATAAGAATGTTAGCCAATGTAAGATAACAAATTGCATTGTCATCCTGATGCCCATTGAAATAATCTCCATAATTGGTGAATGCCTCACCCAACCCATGGCTATAATACAACATGGACGTTACTCCGTCAAAACGGAAGCCATCAAAATGGAATTCCGTCAACCAATACTTACAATTGGAAAGCAGGAAATGAACGACCTCGTCTTTGCCATAATCAAAGCATAAGCTGTCCCAAGCGGGATGCTCGTGACGCTCTCCCGGATAGAAGTACTGATTGGGGTCACCTGCAAGATTTCCAAGACCTTCTACCTCATTCTTGACAGCATGGGAATGAACAATATCCATGATTACAGCCACTCCGTGCTGATGGGCCTCGTCAATGAGCAGCTTCAGTTGCTCCGGAGTACCGAAACGCGACGATGAAGCAAAGAACGAACTGACATGATAACCGAAACTTCCATAATAAGGATGTTCCTGTATCGCCATAATCTGAATGCAATTATAGCCATCCTTGATTATACGAGGCAGAACATTGAGTCTAAACTCATCATAGGTTCCAACCTTCTCTGCATCCTGGGACATGCCGATATGACACTCGTAAATAAAGAGAGGATTGGTTTTAGGTACAAACGATTTCTTTTTCCATTTATAAGGCTGTTCCGGATTCCAGACTTGGGCGGAGAAAATCTTCGTTTCTTCATCCTGAACGACACGACGAGTCCATGCCGGGATACGCTCTCCCTCGCCACCTTCCCAATAGACATGCATCTTATAGAGGTCGCCATGATTTATGCTGTTTTCCGACAATTTCAACTCCCAATTGCCGGTACCTTTGATGCGCTTGCATCTATACTTGGGACTTTCCTTCCATTTATTAAAGTCACCTATCAGATAAATGTCAGTAGCATTGGGAGCCCATTCGCGGAACACCCAGCCTTTTTCAAGTTTATGCAATCCGTAATATTCATGTCCATTAGCAAAGTCTGATAATGTGGACTTGCCATTATCGGTATATTGAGAATATTTCCACTGAGCATGTTCATGCCTGCCACGAATAGCATCCTCAAAAGGAGCAAGATAGCCATCGCGCTTGACGATTCCTAAATGTTTAACTTGCTGACTCTTGGCCTGCTTTGCTGGAGAGTCAACTTTCAAGCCTTTTCTACAAGTTTTACTTGAAGTCACCATAACTTTAGATTTTTACTTTAAAAATTGCTTTCTTTATCTTTCGGGCGGTATCACCTATCATAGGTGCATGACCATCTTGAGGGAAAAAGATGGCAAACATACCAACTTGACACACAGGATAACACAAAGGCGTCAAGTCTGGGAAAAAGCCTATATCATTAACGGCATCAAAACCTTTAACATCTCTGTAGGTAATATCTATGTATCCGTATGTCTCCACTTCGGTCAAAGGAATCTGTATGTCTATCATTTCATGATGACACTCTACCTTGGCCTCATCTTTTGTTTTTCCAAAGCCCTCTTGGATGTTCACAAATATATTGTCACCATCAATTGGATAATGACCAGGCTCCATTGATTTCAAATCATTGGCTTTAAGATAATCAATGACTGTTTGAAAAGAACGGTTGAGAGCGACATACTTGGTAAGATTAGTCAAATTGTCAATTATCATAATTTCGTTTATTAAATTAATCTACTATTCTTCGTCCATGTTCATATTTGCCTTGAGCGACAATTTTTCCGTTGCGGTCTTTTTCCAAAAAACGGCCATTCCGCAGACCATCTGCATAAACACCCTCAAAGCGTTTACCATCTTTATCTTCTTCAATTGCAGGACCATTACGAAGTCCTTTCTTGTACATTCCTTTAAAGCGAGAACCATTTGCGAAATGGATTATCACTTCCCCATCAAACAAACCTTCTTTGAAATTGGCCTCAAATACATCGCCATTTTTCTTGACCAGCTTACCTTTGCCATGCTGACGGTCATTGCTCCAATATCCTATATAGGTGTCTCCATTGGACCAATAGAATGAGCCATATCCATTTTTCTCTCCATTCTGAAAGTTTCCAACATACTTGTCACCATTAGAGTACTTGAATATTCCTTCCCCTGTTCGTTCTCCTTGAACATATTTTCCTTCATAGTAATCACCATTCTGGAATTTGTAGATACCCAAGCCGTCCTGTATATCGTCTTTCCATTCTCCTATATATACATCCCCATCAGCATATCTGAAAGTTCCCTTTCCAGATCTCTGATTGTCAAGCCACATACCATCATACGTGGTGCCATTTCCCCAATCAAAGAATCCCTTACCCGATTTTTTATCATTATCCCAATTGCCATTATAATATGCACCACTTGCAAAAGTATATTTTCCCTTGCCATGGCGCTTATCCTTCTGCCAATTGCCTTCATATTTGTCACCATTATAATAATACATAACTCCATGGCCTTGCTGTTCATCGCGAAACCAAAGCCCGACATACTTATTGTTGGTAAGGAAATAATAAGTTCCGCGTCCGTGTTGCTGATTTTGAAACCACGAACCTTCATATCTCTCACCATCGGAGAAAGAGTATACGCCATAACCATTGCGCTTTCCTTTTACATATTCCCCTTCATAAGTGTCTCCGTTTGTATATACTGCAGAACCTTTACCATTGGGCTTCCCCCCCACCATTTCTCCTTTATATTGACCTCCATCAGAAGTTGTACACGAACCTAAATAAACTTTCTGCGCAGAAAGGAATAAAGGAAATAATAGAAGTATATATATAACAATTGCTTTCTTAGTCATAAATTAATAGAATTTATTGCCAAAATTAGCAAAAAACGATGATACGGCAAAATATATTCTTAAAAATCACTACCTTTGCATCTATAAAAAACCAAATTATGACAAAGTTTATTGCAATCATTCCCGCCCGATACGCCTCTACCCGTTTTCCGGGCAAACCATTGGCAATTCTCGGTGGAAAACCAGTTATTCAAAGAGTTTACGAACAGGTTACATCTGTATTGCCCCATGCATACGTGGCAACAGACGACCAGCGCATTTTTGATACGGTAGTTAAATTTGGTGGAAATGCCATTATGACACGGAGTGACCATAAGAGTGGCACCGACCGCATACAGGAAGCTCTCACCAAAATCAATATTGATGCCGATGTCGTTGTTAACATCCAGGGTGACGAACCATTCATCCAGCAAAGTCAAATTGAAACTCTATGCAAATGCTTTGACGATGAAGATACCCAAATAGCCACCCTTGGCAAACCATTTACAACAATAGAAGCCGTCGAGAACCCTAATTCTCCCAAAATCGTTGTAAGCAATAGTGGTTATGCCATGTATTTCTCACGAAGCATTATACCCTTTGTCCGTGGAGTAGAGAAACAGGAATGGATTAACCGCTATCCCTTCTTAAAACACCTGGGCATCTATGCATATAGAAAAGAGGTACTTTCGCAAATAACCAAACTTCCACAATCATCATTGGAAATCGCAGAGAGTCTGGAACAATTAAGATGGCTTCAAAACGGATATAAGATTAAGGTTGGAACAACCTCTATTGAGACTGTCGGCATAGACACACCCGAAGACCTCGAACGTGCAGAAGCATTCCTTGCCCAACACGAGAAAGACAACAGATAATTATTACATAAACGGCCATCTGAAGTTAATGCAGATGGCCGTTTATTCTAAGATAATTGCTTATTTGTTTTTGTTTATAATTTTTTGAACATACGCGTCAATCACCGCCACCGCAGTAACATTCACTATGTCTCGCACCGAACTCTCAAAATCTGTAAAGTGAATCGGTTTGTTCAATCCCATCTGAATCGGACCTATAATTTCCGCATCAGGATCAAGGGCCTGGAGTAGTTTGTAACTACCATTGGCGCTGCTCATATTTGGGAAGACAAGCGTATTGACATCCTTTCCTTTCAGACGGGTAAATGGATATTTGTCATCTCTTAATTCCTTATTCAGAGCAAAATTCACTTGCATTTCTCCATCCACTTTCAAGTTGGGGAAATCTTTCTGGAGTTGCTCCACTGCAGCATGAACTTTCTGGGGACTACCTGCGTCATCCGTTCCAAAATTAGAGTAACTGATCATGGCAATGACGGGTTCTACATTAAAGAACTTAACAGCATTAGCGCTCAACTTAGCAATATCATAAAGCACATTCTGGTCCGGATGTCGATTAATCAGCGTATCAGCTATAAAATACGTACCTTTCTTAGTATTCAGAATATGCATAGTGGCAAATGTGTTGTACTCGGGACGTATTCCAATAACCTCTTTCGCCACCTTGATAGTATTGGAATACTTGGTGTAAAGTCCGGTTATAAATGCATCGGCATCCCCCTGCTCCACCATAGACATTCCAAAGTAATTACGCTCATACATCTTGTCGTATGCCTCTTCAAAAGTATATCCTTGACGTGCACGTTTCTCTGCCAAATGCTTGGCATAAGTAGCTCTGCGGCCCTGCTCTTTATCGGCGCGCATATCCACAATCTCTATATTTGCAAGGTCGAGCTTCAAGCGATTGGCCAGGCGATTCAGGCGGTCAGGGTTACCAAGCAAGATTGGCTGGCAGATTCCTTCTTGACGGGCCTGCACTGCCGCCTTCATCATCGTTGGGTGTCCACCTTCCGCAAATACTACACGTTGAGGATGCAAAGCTGCAGTGGCATGCAGATTACGAGTGAGCTTGGTCTCCTGACCTAACATCTGCCGCAAATGATCCTTATATGCATCCCAATCCTTTATCTCCAGACGGGCCACACCACTTTCTATAGCGGCTTTAGCTACAGCGGCACTAACATCCGTAATCAATCTGGGGTCAACGGGCTTCGGTATGAAGTAATCAGGACCGAATTCCAATTCGTTTACGTGATATACCTCGTTGACGACATCAGGAACAGGCTGCTTGGCCAAATCAGCTATTGCGTGTACAGCAGCCATTTTCATTTCTTCATTTATGGCGCGCGCATGCACATCAAGCGCACCTCTGAATATATATGGGAAACCTATTACATTGTTTATCTGATTAGGATAATCACTTCTACCTGTTGACATCAACACATCTGGACGACTTGCCATGGCATCTTCGTAGCTGATTTCAGGCACAGGATTTGCCAGAGCAAAAACAATAGGACTTTTCGCCATCGAACGTATCATGTCCTGAGTAAGCACATTGCCCTTGGACAGTCCCACGAAGACATCGGCACCCTTTATAGCTTCTTCCAGAGTATGTACATCTCTGCGCTCGGTTGCAAACAATGCTTTCTGCGGAGTCAGTTTTTCTCTATCGGTAGTAATCACGCCCTTTGAATCAAGCATTACTATATTCTCACGGCGTGCGCCAAGTGCAACATATAGTTTTGTACAGCTGATTGCTGCTGCTCCCGCACCATTGACAACGATTTTTACCTTGGCAATATCCTTGCCAGCAACCTCCAAGGCATTTTTCAGTCCCGCAGCGCTGATAATTGCAGTACCATGCTGGTCGTCATGCATTACTGGGATATCAAGGTTTTTCTTCAAACGCTCTTCTATATAGAAACACTCGGGAGCCTTGATGTCCTCAAGATTAATACCACCAAATGAAGGGGCTATGCGCTCAACTGCCTCACAGAACTTTTCCGGGTCTTTCTCGTCAACTTCGATATCAAAGACATCAATACCTCCGTAGATTTTGAATAGCAATCCCTTACCTTCCATAACTGGCTTTCCACTAAGGGCGCCGATATCTCCTAATCCAAGAACTGCCGTACCATTAGAGATAACAGCCACCAAATTACCTTTGTCGGTATATTTGTATGCATCGTCCGGATTGTTCTGGATTTCCAAACACGGGAATGCTACACCTGGCGAATAAGCCAAGCTCAAATCAGTTTGAGTATGAAATGGTTTGGTTGGTTTAACCTCAATCTTTCCAGGTCTGCCATTTTGGTGATACTCCAAAGCGGCCTCTTTCGTAATCTTTACCATCTTTATCTTAGAGTTTATTTATGTTACCATCTGAAATAATAATGTGACAAAGTTAACAAAAAACCCACAAACAAGGACAAGTTTTTATCTTTTTTTTATACTTTTGCATTTAGAAAATATATAATGTCATCATGGCAAACGAAACGATTTACAGAAAGGAACTTAAAGGCAAGATTCTCAAGACCGCAATGGAGCAGTTTCTCCTGCATGGTATCAAGAAAATCAAGATGGATGACATTGCCAAGATACTTGGTATTTCAAAGCGCACGCTATATGAAATCTACCAGGATAAAGAGCAATTGTTATACGAAGGTCTATTAGAGACCGAAGAACACATCGACGCCTACCTGCTTAACTATGCCCAAGGAGGAAAGCGCAATGCCGTCGAAATCCTGATGGAATCGTATTACATACAAGTTGACGCATTCTCCCACATTAATCCACAGTTTTTCATAGACATACCCAAATATAAGACAGTAATGGAGATGCACGCCAAACGACGTAAGGAGCGCGAAAAGACCATTAGTGATTTTTTCCAATGGGGCATTGAAGACGGGTACTTCAGGCAAGGAACCAACTTTGCCATTATCACTGAAGTTGTACAAAACGCCATGACATATATTATCGAAACGGGCATGTACAACAAATACTCCTTTCAGAGTATCTTCGACAATACCATTCTTGTATTTATCCGCGGTATGTGTACGGAAAAAGGCATACAAATTGTGGATGAGAAATCAAGCCGAAGGCGTTAAAGTCGGGCCACCGACTTAACGCCTTTTACTGTTTGCAACTTCTTAATCAGGCTTGCCATGCGCGATGTGTCATCTATCATTACGACCAGATTGCCGCTGAACAACCCGTCATGACTGTCTATATTGATACTCCGCATGACAATGCGTTCTTCCTTTGATATAATATTAGTAATATTGCTTACTATACCTATATCGTCATTGCCGATAATACGTAAAGTCACGCTATATTGGGAGTTGCCCTTTCCACTCCAACGCGCCTTTACAAATCTATAACCGAAACGCCTCCTCAATTCAGGGGCATTAGGACAGTCTGTACGGTGAATCTTTATACCACCATTAATGGTGACAAAACCGAAAATATCATCACCATAAATAGGACTACAGCATTTTGCCAGACTGTATTCTATGCCTTTCAGATTGCGGTCAATTACCAGGACATCGTCATCATTCCCTTTAGACTTGAAATCAGTACCATCATAATTGAACTCTTCCGCAGACTGAATCTGGCGTTGCTGCGCCATAGCAGACTGATGGTCGCGCAGCTCTACATATTTCTCAATAATGGTGTTGATGTCAAGTTTCCCATCAGCCACATTTCTATAGAAATCAGAGCGCTCCTTAAATCCCATCTTTTTGATAAGGATATTAACAAGCGTTTCATCTATCTCAATCTTACGATTCTTGAACCTGCGCTCAAGCATTTCTCGGGCGAGAAGTCCCTCTTTAGCCTGAGTCTCCTTGAGCGCCAACTTGACCTTGGCTTTGGCCTTTGGCGTCTTTACGATACCCAACCAACTGGGCTTGGGCCTCTGATTGTTTTGCGTCAGAATCTCTATCGTATCACCGGAATGCAATGTCTCGCGTATAGACACGATACGCCCATTAAGACGGGCACCAATACAAGAATTACCGACAGCAGTATGTACATAATAAGCGAAATCAAGTACGGTGGCACCTTGTGAGAACTTGAACAGATCGCCCTTGGGCGTAAAGACATAGACTTCCTCATCCTGCAAGTTCATCTTGAACTGATCCATAACCTGCAGGTCATCACCGGCTTCAAGCGCCGAACGGATACTGGCAAGCCAGGTATCCATATTGCCCTCGCTCTTAACGCCTTTATAGCGCCAATGGGCGGCAAGACCATGCTCGGCAATATCGTCCATGCGTTGAGTACGTATCTGCACTTCCACCCACTTGCCTTCTGGGCCTAACACCGTGATATGAAGACATTCATATCCATTGGACTTTGGCATACTCAGCCAGTCTCTCAATCGTTTGGGATTGGGCTGATACATATCGGTAACGATAGAGAATGTCTGCCAGCAGAGCATCTTTTCCTTGTCTAAAGGCGAGTCAAGGATGATGCGAATGGCAAAGAGGTCATATATTTTATCAAAGCCACATTGCTGCTTCTTCATCTTTTGCCAAATGGAATGAATGCTCTTGGTACGACCTTTCATATGATAGACGAGACCAGCCTCATCCAGTTTAGCCTTTAGAGGAGTGATAAAACGCTCAATGTAAGCATCGCGCGAACGCTTGGTAGCATTAAGGTTCTCCTTTATCATATAATAGGCATCGGTCTCAAGATATTTCAGACTCAGGTCCTCAAGTTCACTTTTCAGCTTATACAGACCTAACTTATGAGCCAATGGCGCATATAGATAACTGGCCTCCTCGCTTACTTGGCGTTTGGCTTCAAGATTAGAATTGTCACGAATCTGCCTCATCAACGTCACGCGATCGGCAATCATGATGAGAATCACGCGCATATCTTCAGCAAAAGACAGCAGCAGATTACGGAAATTTTCGCTTTCTATTACAGGATTTTTCTTATACAAGTCATGTATGCGGCACAGACCATGCAGGATGCGTCCTACATTATCACCGAAGAGCGAGGTAAGGTGGTCAATGTCCTCGTTACCCCCAATCACTTCCTCATAGAGCAGAATGGCAAATACGCCATCACGCTTAAGCCCTATCTCTGTTACGGCCAGCCAAGCCGTCTGTAGGGCATGCAGAATGGGGTTGAGACCGAACATATCACGCTGGATACGTTGGCTGTTGATGGCTTGCTCTATATGCTGGCGCATCAGCTGTTCGTCACCGGGAGCCAGCGAGTCGGCTATGGCCTCCCGTATCTGAAATATCAGTTTTATCGCTGCGCTGCGCTCGTTATCCGAAAATGCAAATACATCGTTCATACGTATGTCTTCTCTATATAATTAGTAATCCTTTATGGTGTCCATATCTGCTGTCAATGCACCTGTAACACACCAAAGTATAGGGTGCAAAGGTACGTCTTTTAGCAGAAACGGCAAAGCAAAACCGTAGGCTTTTTACGGCTGTTTGACATAAGTTAATGATTAAGGGAAAAAACTTAATATAATTCGTCTGTTTCTCCCGACAAACAGTTAACTTTGCAGCACACGTCAGAAATCATCGCTATCCTAATATAAATGCAGAAATACGAATGCAATATAGCAGGAATACATTGGAAGATAAAACAAGTAGACAAAAACATGAAGAAAGGAAAAGATTACAGGAAGACCAAACGGGCTTGCTACCTTGGTTTTGTAACACAGGCCATCGTGGCCAATTTCACCCCTCTACTATTCATGGCCTTCCACCATGAGTACAAGATACCTATAGCCAGTCTGGCGTTGATTCCTGCTGTATTCTACATCATCCAACTGATTACAGACTTGCTGTGCGCCAAGTTCAAGAACATCAACTACCGCAAAAGTATCATCATCTCTGGGATAACATCAGCCACAGGCTTGATGGGGCTGGCATTTCTGCCAGAACTATTCCCCAATCCGCTGGTGGGAATACTCCTCTGTGTATGCGTGTATGCCATAGGTAGCGGGTTGATAGAGGTGTTGTGCAGCCCCATTATCGAGGCTTGCCCTTTCCCAAACAAGGAGGGCATGATGAGCCTGCTCCATTCCTTCTACTGTTGGGGAGCCGTGGGAGTGATAGTCGGCTCTACGCTTTTCTTTTCCCTATTCGGATTGGACCACTGGAGGTTTCTGGCCTGCCTATGGGCATTGATACCGCTCTACAACATCATCAATTTCGCGACATGCCCTATTGAACCCATTGTGCCCGATGCCGAGAGTATGAGCATGGGTCAACTGCTGCGCAATGGAATGTTCTGGATATTCCTACTGCTGATGGTAGCTGCCGGAGCCTCAGAAGCCACTATGGCACAGTGGACATCGGCCTTTGCCGAAGCCTCTCTGGGAGTAGAAAAGGCGATTGGTGATCTGGCTGGTCCCTGTGGATTTGCCTTTTGTATGGGTCTCGGCCGTCTATGGTATAGCAAGAAGGGACAGAATCTGGACCTGTCCGCCTATATGACATGGGCCGGGCTTCTGAGTCTGGTCGCTTACCTGACAGCTTCTTTAGCCTCTGTTCCGCTACTGAGTCTGGCCGGCTGCATGGTCAGCGGTCTGGCTGTAGGCATCATGTGGCCGGGTTCCATCAGTCTTACATCGGCACGGATACCCAACGGCGGTACTGCTCTTTTTGCCCTTCTGGCCCTTGCCGGCGATGCCGGCGGCACTTTTGGGCCATCTCTTGTGGGGCTTTGTACCCATTTTACAGGCGACGATATACATGGTGGCATTTTGGCCGCAACATTCTTCCCCGCTCTTCTGGTCGTATGCCTGCTCATTCTTCGCAGAAAAAGCGCCAGGTTATAACTCCAGCCCATGAAGATACCACCCGCCAGAGAAATAGTTTTTACGACATAAGCCGTCAATATACTGAAAAAAAACGCCCAAAACACTTGGGCATATCAGATAAAGTACCTAAATTTGTCATATAATTATTAAAATATCAAAGATAATGCTAACACAAACAGATCTTAACCAGATATCCCAGAGAGGGATAAGCGAAGAAAAAGTAATGGGGCAACTTCACCAGTTTGAGAAGGGCTTTCCATTTCTTAAATTAGAAGCCGCAGCCTCTATCGAAAAAGGCATTCTTGCCCTTGACGAGGTAGAACGCCAGCATGCCATTGAATCTTGGGACGAATACAAGGCTCACGGACATCGTGTAGTTAAATTTGTGCCCGCATCCGGTGCAGCCAGCCGCATGTTTAAGGACCTTTTCGGATTCCTTACTGCCGAATATGACACTCCTACCACTGAGTTTGAACACAAGTTCTTTGACAACATTCCCCACTTTGCTTTCCGTGAATCCCTGTGCGACCAATGCAAGAAGAATAATGGCAAGGGTGTACGTGCCCTGCTCAAGGAGGAGAAATATAAAGATGTCGTTGCCAATCTGTTGGAGGAAAAGGGACTGAATTATGGACAACTGCCCAAAGGATTGCTTTTGTTCCACGCCTATGCCGACGGCGCTCGCACACCTATGGAAGAACATCTGGTTGAGGCCGCACTCTATGCAGCAAGCAATGACGAGGCCAATGTCCATTTCACCGTCAGCCACGAGCACCTACCGCTCTTCCGCAAAAAAGTAGAAGATTGCATTGCAAAGTACGAAGCCAAGTATGACATAAAGATTAATGTATCATTCTCTGAGCAGAAGCCATCGACAGATACCATTGCGGTCAATACAGACAACACCCCATTCCGCAACGATGACGGATCATTGCTTTTCCGTCCGGGCGGACATGGTGCGCTCATCGAAAACCTCAACGACATTGACGCCGATGTTGTATTCATCAAGAATATAGACAATGTTGTGCCTGACCGCCTCAAAGGCGACACCGTACTTTATAAAAATGTATTGGCTGGTGTACTGGTTGAAAACCAGAAGCGGGCTTTTGAATATCTTGAGTTGCTCGACAGCGGCAACTACAATCATAAGGACCTTGAGGAAATCATCCGCTTTGTACAGCGCGACCTTTGCTGCCGCCGTGCCGATATCAAGGAACTCGAAGATGCAGAACTGGTAAGTTATCTGAGAAGCAAACTCAACCGCCCGATGCGCGTCTGCGGAGTAGTCAAGAATGTAGGCGAGCCTGGTGGTGGTCCTTTCCTGGCTTACAACCAAGACGGCACCGTAAGTTTACAGATATTGGAATCGAGCCAGATAGACAAGTCCAACCCCGAGTATGTCAAGATGTTTACCGAGGGTACACATTTCAACCCAGTTGACTTGGTTTGTGCCACCCGCGACTATAAAGGCAACCACTTCCATCTGCCCGACTACGTTGACCACAACACCGGCTTCATCAGCAGCAAGAGTAAGGGCGGCCGCGAACTGAAAGCACTGGAATTGCCTGGCCTTTGGAATGGAGCTATGAGCGATTGGAACACAATTTTTGTGGAAGTCCCACTCGACACATTCAACCCCGTAAAGACCGTCAACGACTTGTTGCGTCCGCAGCACCAGCCTGCTGAAGGAGAAGTAACACATAGTTGCCACCACGATTAAAGACCTACCATTAGCGGCGACTATTTCAACAGAGATAGTCGCCGCATATTTATCTATAATTAATGATGAACAGATATATGACACTCCTGACCATGCTATGCTGCCTGTTGGGATGTAAAGCCCAGAACGGCACCTTCCGCAGTTTACCCGCAGAAGAATTTGCAACAGCCATTGCCGACACGTCTATTGTGAGATTGGATGTGCGGACTGCAGCCGAATTTGCCGAAGGCCACATTGCACATGCCATCAATATCGATGTGCTCAAAGACGATTTTGAGAAACAAGCCCTTAAGCAGTTGCCCAAAGGTCAGACCATTGCCGTCAACTGCCGCAGCGGAAAGCGCAGCAAAACCGCCGCACGGATATTAGCCGGTCATGGTTACAAAGTGATAGAACTTGATTCGGGATATTTGGGATGGATTAAGGCCAAGCTGCCAGTTACTACCAAATGACAAGGCCACCATACTCCCCCATTCCGCTCACAGTTACGGCCATGCCAGAAGCACCCCAAGACAGCATGCCATAAAGATAGGCCACAACACCACTTTTATCAGACAAGCACAAGACAACTCCTTATTCACATATAAGGAGTTTTATTTTTCCCCAAGGCCCTCATACGCCAACAGTCCGTGCCATCCTGGATATCAACAGCCCCATATCGAAGCAACAATCCATGGACCAAAAACCACCCAAGGAGTGGAAACAACTCTCCCACCCGTCAAAGACGGCCATAATCACACAAATCTATATTGCAAGACTTGATTTATTCTTTGCAGACTTAGATCTGTTCATTGCAAGGTTCGAATCATCCGTTTCAAAACTTGCAAATAACTATAATCTGCCCATAAGAAAAACCATCGACAAGATAAGCGACGCCAGATAGGTTGGCTTACAGTCAAAAGGACAAGGTATGGCCCTTGCCGAAATGCCACTCCAAACGTAGGGACAGAAAAAAGCCACAAGCATGGAAACGGCTTGTGGCTATGGATGTTTGAAATAATTCTATACAGGAGTATCTGTGGGGTCGTCGCGGAACAGGTCGTTAATCTTCGAGGTTTCATCTCCGTCAAACCAGGTAGCCAGCTTGGCCTTAGCCTTGTCCTTGACATCCTCGGACACTTCGCCCCAAATCTTATGAAGCACATAGAGCAACACAACGAGGTCGTCGCCCAATCCTGCTATAGGGATCGCGTCGGGCACCACATCCAAAGGAGAAATAAGGTATCCGAGCGCGCCGACAATCATTGCCTTGTCTTTGAGCGACACCTTATCGCTCTGCAAGGTATAAAACAAAATCAATGCCACGTAAACCAACTTGGCACCGGCACGCTTGGCCACGCGCTGAATCTTTTCAACAAACTTGCTATTCGAAAACTTGTCCTTATAGCTCATGAAATCGGGAAGTTCGATATTTGCCATATCAATGTTCGTTTTATCAGTAATAAATCTAAAGATTAAAAGAAAGGCAGTTTCCTGATAAGCCGGGTTCTGTATCCACAAGTGGAGCCCTGTCATTTATCTAGTCTGCAAGTCACCTCACAGCTCAAGCATTCTACCCTCCGCCGTTGTCAAAGACATCAAGCGAGCAGCTTTCAGACGACGGTTTACATGAACTTGCAACCTCCAGGAAGTACAGCTCGACGATCACCCGCCGACTGGTAGTCTCTTACACTACCTTCTCACCCTTTCCCGACACATACGCTGTCGAAACAACATATAGTATCATGGTGGTTATTTTCTTCTACTTTCCCCTACTGTCACCAATAGCTTCTATTTTCGGAAGTGGAGCGCTCTGCGTTGCCCGGACTTTCCTCTCGCCCTCGCAAAAGAGCCAGCGGCAGGGCCGGGAAACTGCCTTTCTTTCTGCAAAATTAAATTTTTTTCATGAAAAACCACAACTATACTTCAAAAAAATCACTTTTTACCTCGTTTATCAGCCAAATAGCTTGCTATTCTTATGCTCCAGCCCTCCAAAAACAGCATTGACAAGGATAATAAAAAGATGTAAAAATCGTGATGATGGCGCTTAATAGCCGTTAAGTGGGCAAATAAAAGTGTTAAATTGAAATAAAGCGGACTGCCAAAATGGCAGTTTCACAAACTTTGGGAGTATATTTGCAGATATAATTACAAAGAGGATTGACAACCTCAACCAAAAGAAAGAACAAAATAAACATAAGATTAAAAACAAACGAGTATGAAAACGTATTCAAAGTATCTTTTTGGGGCCTTGAGCATTGTTGCCATAGCTCTCTCTGCCGGCTCTTTCATCAAAGCCTATGCCACACCAGCCAGTGTAGCCATTGCTGGCCAGCCGGTAGATTTAACCTATGCCGCCGAGAAATCATTGCCGGCGGTAGTACATATAAAATATGTGCAGAACTCCAAGGTGCAGACGGTGGAAGTTCCAAGCTCTCCATTCGATGATTTCTTTGGCGATTTCTTCGGATTCGGCCAGGGCAACGGAGGCAAGCGCAAGCAGCAGATCCAGACTCCTAAGAAGCAAGCTACCGGTTCTGGTGTCATCATCTCTTCCGACGGCTACATCGTTACCAACAATCATGTAGTTAACGGAGCCGACGAACTGACTGTGACCCTGAATGACAACCGCGAGTTCTCGGCACGCATCATCGGCACTGACCCCTCTACCGACCTGGCACTGATTAAGGTCAACGGCAAGGATTTACCCACCCTCCCCATTGGCGATTCCGACAAGCTGAAGGTGGGAGAATGGGTGATAGCCGTAGGTAATCCCTATGGATTGAACAATACTGTGACAGCAGGTATCGTAAGCGCCAAGGCACGCTCGCTGTATGCCCAGCAGAATGGCGTGGAGAGTTTCATACAGACCGATGCGGCCATCAATCCCGGTAATTCCGGCGGCGCCCTGGTCAATACCAAGGGAGAATTGGTCGGTATCAATGCCATGCTATATTCTCAGACAGGTTCGTTTACTGGTTATGGTTTTGCCATACCTACCACCATCATGAACAAAGTGGTAAGCGACTTGAAAGAATATGGAACCGTTCAGCGTGCATATCTCGGAATCACCGGTGGCGACCTGCTGAACCAGATCAACGCGCTCAAAGACAGTGGCAAAGATGCTGATTTCGGCACAAACGAAGGTGTCTATGTGTCTAAGGTGGATCCCGACGGCGCTGGCGCCGAAGCCGGACTTGAGGAAGGCGATGTCATCATAAGTATCGATGGAAAGAAGATTGGCAAGATGGCTGAACTCCAGGAGCATATGGCCAACAAGCGTCCTGGCGACAAGCTCAGCGTAACCTACATTCACAAGAAGAAGAAAGTGACCAAGACCGTCACTCTCAAGAATGCGCAAGGTACAACCAAAGTGGTAAAGACTGCTGACTTGGATGTATTGGGCGGTTCGTTTGCACCGGTCAACAAAGATACAAAGGAACAACTTGGCATCAACTATGGTCTCGAAGTAATCAAGGTGACCGATGGTCCGCTGAAGAAGAAGGGAATTGAAAAAGGATTCATTATCCTTCAGGCCAATGACACTCCCATAAAGGCCATCAACGACCTGCAAGAGACTGTCAAGAAGGCATCGACAAGCAAGGACCCCGTACTATATATAAAAGGTATATGGCCCACTGGCAAACGTGACTACTTTGCAATAGAAGTAAATTAGGATATATAACAATTCAGTTACCAACGAGTATAATGGACGCAACTCCAAGCCAGACAAGCTCAGAGTTGCGTCCATTTTGTTAAATAAAAACGAAAATACTTGCATATATAAAGCAAAAATACTACATTTGCAGAAAAGTGACAAACAATAGCTTTATGAGACAACTGAAAATCACAAAATCAATAACAAGCCGCGAGAACGCCTCGTTTGACAGGTATCTGCAAGAAATCGGCCGTGAGGAATTGCTAACGGTTGAAGAGGAGGTCGAGCTGGCTCAGCGCATCAAAAAGGGCGATCATAAAGCATTGGAAAAGCTCACCAAAGCCAATCTAAGATTCGTCGTTTCTGTGGCCAAACAATACCAGAACCAGGGACTGAGTCTCCCCGACCTTATCAATGAAGGCAATGTGGGACTCATCAAGGCTGCCGAAAAATTTGACGAAACCCGAGGCTTCAAGTTCATTTCGTATGCTGTGTGGTGGATTAGACAAAGTATACTGCAGGCAATAGCCGAAAAGAGCAATATGATAAAGCTCCCGCTCAATCAAGTTGGAGCCGTCAATAAAATATCCCACGCATCCAGCGTTTTCGAACAAGAGCACGAGCGCCGTCCGAGTCTCAATGAAATGGCCGATGAGCTGAATATGCCGGAAGATAAAATCGAAGATGCCTTCAAGGCAACCAGAAGACACGTTTCGGTTGATGCCCCAATAAATGACGACGAAGGCAACAGCCTACTTGACGTTATTGCAAGTGATGAGGGTGCAGAAGCAAACAATGAACTGGTTGCGGAATCTCTAAGAGAAGAGATTTGCAGAACATTGAGTGTTCTCAATGACAGGGAGCGCATCATCATCAAATCATTTTTTGGCATCAATCAAGCAGAACAGACCCTTGAAGAAATCGCCACAAAGTGTGGGCTGACTCGTGAAAGGGTAAGACAAGTCAAAGAAAAGGCTATACGTAAATTAAGAAATAATACAAAGAGTAAACTTCTAAAGAGTTATTTAGGAAGATAAAAGAAAGAACAATGAACAAAATTATTACCATTACACTTATTCTGATATGCGCAATTGTTTCAGGTAATGTAAGCGCTGCCAACAAGAAGAGTGACATTTATGCATTTGGTTTTTCGGCATCATTTAATGATTCAACGGTATATTTTACAGATATACAGTTGGTTAAAGATGTAACTATCGAGCACAAAAGCCATTTTCTGGAGAACCGGGACTTATATTCAAAACAGTTGAGTCAGCACCTTTCGGACCAAGGAATGCCTGCGAGAGTGTGCGTAATTTTCTTTGATGCCAAACTCAAGAATATAGAGAAGCAGTTTACCAAGCTCAAGAAGAAGTATGCCAAGAACGGGAAATACGAACTGAAATATGTAGGCGCCAACGAGTTCCAATTCAAGGCAATAGAATCAGACGAAGAGCAACAGACCGAAAGCCCAACCAAGAAGACAAAGAAAGCAAAGAAGAACAAGAAAAAGGATAAATAAAGTACGACTTCCCGAACTATGAACAGCAACTACTGGTTCTCGATAGCCGAGCTGACTATTAAGCTCATCTTCAAAGAGGATGGGCTTAATAATTTGTCTCTACTACCCTCTTTTTCTCCATTTGAGATTGCCGAACCCTCCAAAGAGGACAACCTCTTTGAGCTTACCATAGATGACAAGACCGCACCCATTGCAAAAAGTGAACGGGTACGCATAAAGACCATTGACACTGGCAATGGCAACATCATAGTTGACCAGACAAATGATGGAAGACACCAGTTTATCATCAAAGACATTAATGGAAATAGTTGTTGCCTATTGATTGCCAACAAAGAGTTTTCCGTCTGCCAGTGCGCACTCAACGGCAACTATGACATGCGTAGTTTCGGTCTGAACAATGCCATCATGATTGCTTATGCTTTTGCCAGTTGCAAATATAACACCTTATTAATACACGCATCCCTGGTAAGGCAAAACGGTTATGGATATGCATTTATCGCTAAAAGCGGTACCGGAAAGAGCACACAGGTCAGCATGTGGCTCAAACACCTTCCAAACTGCGACCTGATGAATGACGATAACCCCATTATCAGAATTATAGACAACGTTCCCGTAATCTATGGAAGTCCTTGGAGTGGCAAGACTCCATGCTACCGCAATATCAAAGCCCATTTAGGAGCAATAACTCAAATTGACCGTGCACCGCAAAACAGCATAGACCGATTATCCCCTATAGATGCACTGGTAAACTTTATCCCAGCATGCTCAAGCATCAGGTGGGATGAGAATATCTACGATGACATTATAAAAAATATTACCCAGGTAATAGAAAAAACGCCATTCTATATATTGCATTGCCTGCCCAACAAAGAGGCTGCCGTTATCTGTAACAAGACCATTTCGCGCACTTAGCATAAATCGTGGCATACTTACCACGCAGAAGTATAACGGTTTTTAATAAATATGCAGATTTATTGGGCTGCTTTTTATATTTTTTATACATTGCCTTTGGTTTTATTCATTTTTTTACTATTTTTGCAAGTGAATAAGGGAGAATTAGCAAGTGAGAAACCGTATCGCCACCATATTACTGTCAGCTTTGCTCTTCGTTTCATGCGAACCAAAGATTAAACCTTTTGAAGATGACCTTCAAAAGGGCAACATCACGATTGCCAGATATGACAGATTGCAAAGCCGGTATCTCACGACCGGTGATTATTCTGCCTTGCAGGAAATGAACACAGAATACCCTGTAGAGACACGTACTCTCATAGAAAAAGTATTGCAGATTGGCGAGGTGGTTGAGCCTGACATAAGTTCCAAATACCTAAGATTTTACCAAGACTCCACACTGCAGATTCTCATATCTGACACCGAAGCCGAGTTTGCTGATATGGATGACTTGAACAAGGATTTCAGCAAGAGTTTTTCCAGACTACGTAAAAGCCTGCCCAACATACCACTTCCCAAGGTCTACGCCCAAATAGGCGCTTTGGACCAAAGTGTCATCATTGGCAACAAGAGTATCGGTATCTGTCTGGACAAATATCTTGGTATCAACTACCCATTGTACAAAAAGTACTATTCATACCAACAACGTACAAGCATGACCCGCGCATACATTGTACCGGATGCAATGGTTTTCTACCTGCTCAGTTTTTATCCCCTGTCAAATATAGACAAGCGCACTCAGCTTGAAAGAGATTTACACATCGCAAAAATCATGTGGATTACGAACAAGGCGCTCGAGCGGAAAATCTTCCAAACGAAATATGTGCTGCTGATTGACAATTATATGCGCAAGCACAGAAGCAGAACTGTCGAGCAACTGCTCAGTCAGGATGATTACACCACCTTGCTTCCTTGACAAATGTTGTTCTTCTCGAGATATTTGTTAAGAAGATGTACAAACTCATGATTCTTCAATCCCCATTTTGGGGCCAGAAGCATCTCGCCAGGTGACTGGCTAAGAAAGCGCTCCAGAACTATATCTTTGCGCAGTAATGGCAAGTACTCTCCTATCAATTCGATATATTCTTCGACACTGAAAAGATGAAAAGGAGCCTCTGAGTATTGTCGCGCCATACATGTACCTTTGATAATCTGCAACTGATGCAGTTTGAGGATATCCAGAGGCAAGTCAGATATCACGGAGGCTTGTCGCAAGATTTCTTCCCTATCTTCCCCTGGCAGTCCAAGTATAATGTGAACACCTACAAGAATTCCCCGACGATGCACGGCTTCTATGGCATTGACGCTATCTGCAAAGGTATGCCCCCGGTTGACCAGCAGTAGCGTCTCGTCATTAGCACTCTCCACTCCCAATTCAACGATTACGAAGGTTCGCCTATTCAGTTCTTCCAGATAGTCCAAAATCTCTGGCGACAAACAATCCGGACGAGTTCCTATCACAATACCCACCACATCCTCGTCACTCAGAGCCTCCTCATACAGTTGCTTAAGCCTTGGCACAGGAGCATATGTGTTGGAATAGGCTTGGAAATATGCGAGGTATTTCATATCCGGATACTTACGAGCAAAGAATGCTTTCCCCTCCTCCAACTGTTCTGTTATACTTTTACGGCTATTGCAATATGATGGGTTAAATGTATGGTTGTCACAAAATGTACAACCTCCACGCGAAATCTTCCCATCCCGATTAGGACAAGAGAAACCTGCATCAACCGATATTTTCTGAACCCTAAACGGGAAGCGGCGGCGTATCCAAGCGCCGAAATCATTATAAGCCTGCTGCATAGTATGCAAAATTACAAAAAAACATCAATTTCAGACTGATAATAACGAAGATTTTGTAACTTTGCATATAGTCATATACATATAATCACCAATATGAGAAAACAATTATTAATACTTGCAGTTCTTGCATTGACCTGTACAGAACTGACCGCTTCAAAAAAGATGGACATCAAAACCATTGCATCCGGATACTTTTCCGCAAAGATCATCCAAGGAATTGACCCCATACCTGGTACAGACCAGTATGCACGCATCAGCGATGATGGCAAACAGATTATACAAAACTCATTTAAGACCGGCAAACAAACGGCCGTTCTTTTTGATGTCAACAAGACCATAGGCGAAAAGATAACAAAGTTCGACGGATACATTTTATCGCCCAAGGGTGACAAATTCCTCATACAGACAAATACCGAGAAAATGTACCGCCACTCTTTCAAGGCAGACTATTATATCTATACGATAAAATCCACAAAACTGGAGCGTCTTTCCGACGGCGGCAAGCAGCAAGTTCCCCTATGGTCGCCAGACGGGAACCAGATTGCTTTCGTCCGCGACAACAATCTGTTCCTCATCAAGCTACTATACGACAATGCGGAGAGCCAGGTCACAAAAGATGGCAAATTTAACGAGACCATCAATGGTATCCCCGACTGGGTCAACGAAGAAGAATTTGGCAACAATCGCTCTTTCTGCTTTAACGGGGATGGAACTATGCTTTGCTGGATAAAATACGATGAAAGCAAGGTGAAATCATACTCTCTGCAAATGTTCAAGGGCAAACATCCTACTCGTAATGAATATAGCACCTATCCTGGTGAATATTCATATAAATATCCTAAAGCCGGAGAAGACAATTCTGTTGTCAGTGCATGGAGCTTTGACATAAAGAGCAGACAAACCAAGAGACTTAACGTTCCTTCAGATAATGACAGCTACATGCCAAGAATAAAGATGACCAACGACCCTCATCGGATAATTGTATACACCATGAATCGTCATCAGGATGAACTGAATTTGTATGCCGTCAATCCGAGGAGCACTACAGCCCAGCTGCTTATTAAAGAAAAAGCAGATTGCTATATACAAGAACAGGCCATGGCAGATATTATCATTGGGCGGAGCACTATCCTCTTGCCAAGTGATCGTGACGGTTATATGCAGATTTACCTTTACAATCAGAATGGTACAATGATAAGAAAAATCGGTGACGGCAAACATGACATTACTTCCATATATGGATATAATGAGGAGAATGGAGATGTTTATTATCAAGCAGCTGCATTAAATCCACACGACCGCCAAGTATTTGTTTCTCATAAAAACGGCAAAGTAGAAAGACTGACCGACCAGGAAGGATGGAACAGCGCTATCTTCTCTGGCGACTATCAGTTCTTTATCAATACATGGAGCAACTACAACACACCTTATACATTCACATTGCGTTCACAGAAAGGCAAGGTTTTGTCCGTGCTGCTCGACAACAGCAAGCTAAAGGTCAAAATGGCAGAATATGGATGGAGCAAACGAGAGCCATTTACATTCACTACTTCTGAAGGAATATCTCTGGATGGATGGATGTTAAAACCGAACAATTTCGACCCATCTCACAAGTATCCCGTTATCCTGTTCCAATACAGTGGCCCAGGCAGCCAGCAAGTGGTTGATTCTTGGAAAGCCGGTTCATTAGGCAACGGCGGAGCATTTGACCAATATCTTGTTCAGCAAGGTTTTATTGTAGTATGCGTAGATGGCAGAGGCACTGGTGGTCGAGGAGCCAAATTTGAAAAATGCATTTACCAACAGATGGGCGTCCTTGAATCAAAGGACCAGGTAGAAACTGCGCTTTGGTTAGGCAACCAAACCTATATCGACAAACAGCACATAGGCATTTGGGGATGGAGCTTCGGAGGTTTTAACACCCTCATGAGCATGAGTGAAGGCCGCAATGTCTTCTATGCCGGCGTAGCTGTCGCACCTCCTACAGACTGGAGATATTATGACACCATCTATACCGAACGTTATATGCGTACTCCCAAAGAGAATCCGCAGGGTTATGACAACTCACCTATAGGATGGGCCAACAAACTTAACGGAAAATTGCTGATTTGCCATGGATTGGCCGACGACAACGTTCACCCACAGAATACATTTGAATACACAGAATCGCTGATAGAAGCCGACAAAGATTTCTCCGAACTGTTGTACACCAACCGCAATCACAGTATATATGGTGGAAATACGCGCAATCACTTAATGAGACAGATTGCCAACTTCTTCATCACCAATCTCAAGTAACAGTATTACCACTGGCAATAGACAACAAATGCCCGTTACATCGTTCAACGCTTGTAACGGGCATTATTATTGTCTGGCAGTCAGTTCAAAGCCAAGGCATTGATTGCGTTAAATCTCAATGATACCACATTTGAACCATTGATTGGCCAGTTCCTTGGCATCTTCCAACGCCACAGCTTCTTCAACCTCATATTGTTCCGTGAGCAGTCGGGCCATCTCCTCTACCGTGAAGTCTTTTCCGTCTACCTGTTCCCAGAGATATGCCGAACTGGCATTCATACTGATGATATCACTAAAGTCAATATTCTCTACGCCTTCAGCCAGCAATATCTTCTCTCCACATACTTCGCGGAGCTTGAATCCTTTCTTTGTTCTCATATGCAATTATATTATTAAATGGGTTTAAACATTTTCAACCAAACACGCCGATAGAAAGCCAACAGATATCTTCGACATGGCCTAAGCAGCATCCATATAATGGAATACAGCCCCCACTTGATGCCATTCGTCTTGTCGATGGCAGAGCGCCCCTTGCGATAGAAGCCGACTACAAAACCAATGATATCACTGCGTTTGCAATGCTCCGGCACCAGATTACCATCACCCAGCAGGGTTATTTCATCTCCTTTGATTTTTACTATACGATGTAAGACATAACCTCCTTGCGGAAGCCTGGCCAAGACTGCATCGCCAACGGCAATATGACAAGCCTTAATGAGCAAAGCCTTATCTCGATTGTCTTCAAGGAACGGGCGCATACTGTAACCCCTTAATTGTAGCGTAACCGTATGCCCCTCATTAAGGAGCGCCTCTATTTGTGGTAGCAGAACAACATTAGGAAACTGCTTTGTTCCTTTGCTGACAGAAGGATGCAATCTACTAAACTCTTTTTTACGATGAAAATAATACTGCCACAAGATACTATAAGAAGATCTCACCTGGACATCCGGAGCGCTTTCCTGTCGAAGCTGAATTTCCTGACGTTCGGAAAGAAATTGTTTCTTCCATTTGTGAAAAGCACGACGAGCTTTAACTACAGCCTTGAAGTCACCCCAGCTACGATTAAGTATCAACATTTGGAATGCAGCAAGGTAATCAAGCCACCATCTGACAGCCATAACATGTCTTAAGTCCTTGTCGGGCAAATTCTTATAAAGCATCGTAAGGTTGTTGCGGAAATTCAAGAAGGTCTTTCTGGGATTGCTTTTATTCAGAGTGCCACCACCTACATGGAACACCTTGCTCTGTGGAATACAATACAATTTGCGTCCCATCAATCGCAGGCGCCAACACATATCGATTTCCTCACTATGGGCAAAGAAGCGACCATCCAAGCCGCCTACAGCCCAGTAGTCCGAGCTTCTAATAAGCATACAGGCTCCTGTTGTCCATTGGATTTCCATCGGATTGTCATATTGGCCCTTGTCATACTCTATCGTATCAAATATGCGGCCACGACAATAGGGATAACCATACTTATCAATGAATCCGCCACAAGCACCCGCATACTCGAAACTATGACGATCGGAGATGGAGAGAATTTTAGGCTGGCATGCTGCCACATCATGATTTGCTTCCATAAACCACAACATCGGCTCAATCCAATCAGATGTCACTTCGACATCCGAATTCAGCAAGAGATAATACTCAGCATCAATCTGCTGCAGAGCTTTATTATATCCGTCAGCGAAACCATAATTCTTATCCAATTCGATAACACGCACATCTGGAAAATCGCTCTTCAACAGTTGAAGCGAATCGTCACTCGATGCATTGTCCGCCACAAAGACGACACTATCGGCGATAAGATTGGACTGTAATATGGGCAAGAAGCGTTTCAGCATATTCCGCCCATTCCAATTCAATATAACAATGGCTATTTTCATATCAATTCCGCCTTTAGAGCTGATTTGTCGTGGTTGAAATCACCCAATCTCACACGCAGAATCTGGTTGTCATATTCGGCTTTAGCATCTTTGGGGGATAGTTCTACACGAATATAATTTTCTGTAAAACCATGCATGAATCTGCCACGAGTAGATTTCTCAAACAATACATCAACTTCCTTACCGATGTTTCGGCTATAGAAGTCGATGGTTTTGCTATCGCTCAGCGCCAAGAGTCTGTTACACCGCTTTTTCTTTTCAGCATCATCGACCACATAGGGAATCGAAAGCGCTGAAGTTCCTGGGCGTTCAGAATATGGGAATACATGCAGCTGAGTGACATCCAATCCATCAAGAAAATCATAACACTCTTCAAAATGTTCAGGATGTTCTCCACGACATCCGACCATCACATCTACACCTATAAAGGCATCAGGCATAAGTCGCTTGATAAGATTGATTTTATGAGCAAAAAGTGCTTTGTCATAACGACGATGCATCAGACGCAATACATGATCAGAGCCACTCTGAAGAGGTATGTGAAAATGCGGCATGAAAGCACGACTTTGTGCACAATACTCTATCAGTTCGTCGTCCAGCAAATCGGGCTCCAAGCTGCTGATACGGTATCGCTTGATACCCTCGATTTTATCCAGGGCCTTTACCAAATCGATAAATCGCTCTTTCGTGGTGGCTCCGAAATCACCTATATTAACACCCGTAAGCACAATTTCCTTTCCACCTTCGTCAGCTGCCTGCCGTGCCTGCTCCACCAAAGATTCGATAGAAGGATTACGCGAAAAACCACGGGCATAAGGTATAGTACAATACGTACAGAAATAACTGCAACCATCCTGGACTTTCAAGAAATAGCGAGTTCTGTTTCCTCGCGAACAGGAAGGCTGGAATGTTTTGATATCCTTGGTTTTGACAGAATGATATATATGTAAATGTGCACCATCCGTCCGGTTACTCCATGCATCGGATAAGAACTGCACAAGGTTTGCCTTCTCATTACTGCCCAAGACCAAATCCACCCCATCAATATTGGCAACCTTTTGAGATTCAAGCTGGGCATAACACCCCGTCACAATCACAAATGCATGAGGATGTTCCCTTACCATGCGACGAATTATAGAACGGCACTTACGATCGGCAACATCTGTAACCGAACAGGTATTTACGAGACATATGTCGGCACGCTCACCTTTTTCAACAGTACCGACACCCATAGCTTCAAGCGTCTTTGCAAAGGTGGACGTTTCGGAAAAATTCAACTTACACCCTAAAGTATAGTAAGCTGCCTTTTTCCCTTGGAATGCAGATGTATCTATCATATTAATTAATTATAATGCAAAGTTAGCAAAAACTTTAGAGCTATTTGACTGATTTGGCATCAATTTTAATGATTGTATACAAAACACTGGCCAATAATCCAGTAACCGAGACCACATTTTTCAGCTCCAAAAGAAGGTTTTTTAGATGATATGAATCAACTCGCAGAAAATTAACCTTATTTCACAGTTTGTAATAAATTGTATTTCAGTCGTTTTCAAAAAAGTTACAATTAACACTAAAAAAAAACTCAAAAAGATGAACAACCTATTGAAAAAATATGTACCTTTGCAATGTTTTAATAAACAAATGATTGTTTTACAGATTTAAAAAGCAAAGAAAATGAAGAAATTAGTTTTGATGTTCGTAGCTATCGCTGCTATCTCTTTCGCATCTTGTGGTAACAAAACTGCTGAGCCCGTTGCTAACGCAGACTCTGACACTGCAGTAGTTGACTCAGTTGTTGCTGATACAGCAGTTGCTGATAGTGTAGTTGCTGAGTAATTAGCACGAACTAAAGGAAATGGCCGCTTGGAACATTGTTCTAAGCGGTTTTTTTGTTCATTATCCTATTTTTCTACTATCTTATCTACCATTACTACCAGTTTATCAACTATAAAACCGCCGAAATGAACAAGCCACCCTCTTTTATATATGCTTGGGTAACACAAAAAATACTGATTGTATGTTCGTTGCTCTTTTTAGCTGGATGCGAAAAAGCAAATATCCCCAATAATGGAGAGGACTCTCCTGGAACAGAAATCCAAAATGGCCGAAAGGTCAAAGTCAATATCACAACAATTGATGATTTGACTGACCTGAAGCAAGTTTGCACACGCATCAGCTATTGTGTTTTCAGTAATAATGGTAAACTATATTCCATAAGGCACCAAAGTATCACCGACAAAGACTTTGGCTCACCTACGCTTACTATAGAAGATGGACAATATCATTTAGTGATTATTGCACATAATGGACTGGGCAATATCAGCGTTGAGTCAGAAGAAAAAATCAAGTTCAAAGACAACAAAATTACAGACACATTTGCCTGTTCTACCAACATTGATGTAGAATCAGATAAGACTATTTCTGTTGAACTTGAACGTATTGTGGCCAACATACGTGTTACCATACCCGATCCCATGCCCAAAGAGGTGAAGCAGATGGAATTCTATTACACGGGTGGAAGCTCAACCTATAGCAGTTTATCCGGATATGGGTCTGTCAACTCTCGACAGACGGAATACCGCAATGTAACCGATGATATGATTGGCAAAAATTCAGAATTTAATATATACACATTCCCACGAGACGAGAATGGAGAGGTAAAACTAACCATTAAAGCTCTGGATAAAGACAAATCAACCGTCAAAAGCATCCAATACGAAGACGTACCTATTTCCAAAAACACGTGCATAATAATAAACTCCACACTGTTCAAAGGAGATAATACTGGAGGGGGAAACGACGATAACATAAACGTTAAACCAGATATCCATATCCCCATCAATAGTAGCAATATAACTGATATAACAAACTGCTACTAACACACCAATATCATCGCTTTAGGCTATAAGTTACTGATTAAAGTTCATATACATTAATGATAGGGTTGGATTCCGCGCTTGGAATTCAGCCCTATCTTTTGTCCTTGTCCGTTCGAAAGCAACTGGAATCCTGCAAAAAGAAGCCGCATTCATCATCTTTCTAATGGTACTTAGAACTACGTTTCCGATTGCTTCGAAAAAAGGCAATACAGTGCCAAAATTCTAAACTAACAAGGTTTACCAAGAGGTTGGTCCCTTTTGTCTAACCACTACTTAACCCAAATCGGTCATTAGAAAAAGTTTCTTGTCATTTTCTAATGACCGCCATTAGAAAAACAGCTTTGTATATGCTTGATTTATAAATATTTACTAACTTTACCACGAAAAAAAGAATATACTCCGATGCGAAACTGTGACATAAAGTTTGTAAATAA
>NZ_NPJK01000070.1:0-4371 GCF_002251285.1 Prevotella sp. P5-64 | reverse complement strand
GCATCGTGGGGTAAGGGGATGGTGGCTACATATTGATGTTGTGCTGTTGCTTTTTACTGAAAGCTGCTACTAACGACTCATAAATCTACCCTTAATCGTGTATTGGATGATAGTTGCGGATTTTAGGGAAAATATTATGATGTACCCAACACGTAACAACTGGTTAGACTCTGCTTTTGATGAGTTCTTTGACAACAATGGTATGCTGCGCACCAACACTACAGCGCCTGCTGTAAACGTAAAGGTCAATGCATTGGAATATACTATGGAGATTGCCGCACCGGGCATCAAGAAGGAATATTGCCGGATAAGCCTTAACAAGGATAACAATCTTGTTGTAAACATCGAGAACAAGATGGAGCACAAGCAGGAAGAGCGTAATGAGCACTACCTGCGTCGCGAGTTCTCTTACGGCAACTACGAGCAAGCCTACATCCTGCCCGAAGATGTAGACCGTGAGAAGATTTCAGCCAAGGTCGAAGACGGCATACTGACAATAGTTCTGCCCAAGTTCAACAAGGAAGATGTCAAGGTAGAACGTCAAATCAAAATCGGATAATCTGAAACAAAAATAGATGGGGGATGCAGCTCACGGCTGCATCCCCTGTTTCGTTTTAGGCCTTACCGATATTCATACCCACTACATAGCCCATGGTCCATGCCGCCTGGAGGTTAAAACCCCCGGTGATGCCATCGACATCGGTCACTTCGCCTGCGAAGAACAGGTGCGGGCAGTGCTTGCTCTCCAAGGTATTGAGGTTGAGTTCGCCCAAGGCTACGCCGCCACAGGTGACAAACTCGTCTTTGAATTTGCCCTTGCCGGCGATGGCATACTGGTCATTGGTAAGCGTGTCTATCAACTTGTTAATCATCTTCTTGCCCAGTTCTCCCATACGCCGGTCGGCGGGGCATCCACACTTCTCCAGAATGTATGTCCACAGCCGTAATGTAAGGTTGAACGGGTGTAAATTGCCCGCCATCTTATTCGCGTTGCTGGCTATAAACATATAGAACTCCTGCTCAACCTCATGATGATGCGTGCGGTTAATCCAGTTGACCGCCAAAGTGGAGTGATAATCGGCATCGTGAAGAAAGCGGGCGGCATAGGATGACAGTTTCAGCACGGCAGGTCCGCTCGCGCCCCAATGGGTGATAAGCAGCGGTCCTTCTGCCTTGAACTTGGTAGAAGGAATAGAGACTGTGACAGGATTGACCACGGTTCCCATCATGCTCTGCAGTCTGCGGTCATTGATGGTCAGCGTGAAAAGCGAGGCTACAGGCGATTCCAGTTTACGTACCACCGGTGATAAAAACTCCCAACCCTTCATTTGAGGTGACCCGCCAGTCGTTACAGCCACACGGTCATAATGTTGCTTCTGCGTAGCGCCTGCCTGCCCGCATGTAGAGGTAAGGCACAGTTTCCCGTCGGGCGTTTGCTCTATGCTCGTGATGGTGCATCCGAGTCTGAACTTCACTCCCAACTGTCGAGCGGTAGAGATGAGGCAGTCTATGATGGACTGCGAGTCTTGCGACTGCGGAAAAACGCAGTTGTCCTCTTGGGTTACAAGAGGAACGCCATGGTCTTCAAACCACTGATAGACATCATCGTAATCGAAAGTGTTGAACAAACGCTTTATAAGCTTATGCCCGCGTGGATAGGCATTGCTCAAGTCGGCAATATCTGCAAACGAATTGGTAAGATTGCATCTTCCGCCACCGGTAATTGCCACCTTGGCCAGCAGCTTGTTGTTCTTCTCAAAGATGCAGACATCTGTGTCAGGATAATAGTGCTTGGCGGTAATGGCAGCAAACAATCCGGCTGCGCCTCCGCCGACGATGGCGATATGCAGAGTAGGCATGGTCAGGTATGGTCTATATGTTTAATGACTTTGCAGGGGTTGCCTACGGCAATACTGTTGGCTGGAATGTCTCGGGTAACCACCGAGCCGGCTCCTATGGTGCAGTTGTCGCCAATGGTGACGCCAGGCAGAATAGCCACGCTACCGCCTATCCAGACCGAGTTGCCGATGGTGATGGGGCGCGCCCATTCCACACCTTTGTTTCGCTCTTCGGGATTGGTGGGGTGGCAAGCCGTGTATAGGCTCACATTGGGGCCGATGAAGACATGGTCGCCTATTTTGACAGGGGCTTCGTCGAGAATGGTAAGGTTGAAGTTGGAAAAGAAGAAGTCGCCCACCTCGATATTGCGGCCATAATCGCAATAGAAGGGCTGGTTGACGATGGGCCTGACACCACACTTGCCGAGCAGGGCTCTGATGGCTTTTCCCTTGTTGGTATAATCGGAAGGTCTGATTTGGTTATACTGCCATACCAAGTCCTTGACCCTGTTCAATTCGTTGATGAGTTCAGGGGCGAGAGCGTCATATACCTCTCCGCTCACCATCTTTTGCCACGAATCTGTCATAAATGTGTCGCTGTATGCTATGAAACGATGTGTAAATAAACAAAAAATGCTCTGCATCATCATGATTACAGAACATCTCTACATATTTGAGCGGAATACGGGAATCGAACCCGCCTCCCAGGCTTGGGAAGCCCGTGCACTACCGATGTGCTAATTCCGCTTATACTTACTCCTGAAATGGAGCCGATACCGGGACTCGAACCCGGGACCCACGCATTACGAATGCGTTGCTCTACCAACTGAGCCATATCGGCAATTGCGATTGCAAAGATAAGCGTTTTTTCCGTAATATCAAAATAAAGGGGAATAAAAAGTTTGAGCCATACCCGATTAATCATCCCAGCCACCGCGCAGACAATATTTGTGGCAAAAAAGTTGGTCAAACCTTTGGCAGTGTCGGCTAAAATGTATACCTTTGCACTCGCAATTGAGCAAGGGTGGTTACCAGAGTGGCCAAATGGGGCAGACTGTAAATCTGCTGGCTTTCGCCTTCGGTGGTTCGAATCCATCACCACCCACATCTTTTACCAAATATTTATTAGAATGAAATATTTGATTGTTTCCGATATCCACGGTTGTTTTCCCACTTTACAACAAGTTTTGTCTTATTATGATTCCGCAAGTTGCGATATGTTGCTCATCTTGGGCGATATCCTCAATTACGGTCCTCGCAATGGTTTGCCCGAAGGGTTGAACCCTAAACTTATAGCCGAGACGCTGAACGCAATGGCAGACAAGATAGTAGCCATACGTGGAAACTGCGACTCGGAGGTAGACCAGATGCTGCTCGATTTCCCCATCATGGCTGATTATGCTCTGGTGGTCGACAATGGGCGCAGACTGCTGCTCACCCATGGCCATAAATATAATAAGGAGAACATGTTGCCTGGCAAATACGACGTCGTGTTCAGTGGGCATACGCATCTGTGGACTTTAGAGAATGAAGAAGACACTGTATTCTGCAATACCGGTTCTATCACATTCCCCAAAGGAGGCAACGTGCCAACCTTCGCTATCTACGAAGATGGAGTGGTCGAAATACGCCATCTCAATGGCGAATTGCTGAAAAGCATTGGTTTATAAAAATACCGGATAGATAAAAAGGGTGCATCAATATGGAATTGATACACCCTCAAATGATATAATATGGAGTGAATTAATGTCGGCGTCCTGTCACAGGTGGCCGACATTTTTATCCCAAATCGGTCATTAGGATTTCTCTGTGTCGTACGGCAAAGAGAAATCCTTTAATTTTTCCCATATAGATAAGAATGATTGTCGTGTTTTTAGTGATCTAGCCAAATATAGGATGTGCTTGTCTTTTGTTTTTCCCAGATAGGCTGGCGTCGATATCAACTCGTATCGGATAGTCTTCAGAAATTTCTTCTTGTTGGAATTGATCAGCGCATGTCTGAACAACGACATAAAGTTATATGCCATAACAATGAAATTCCCACATGCCTCTGTTGCCCAGAAGTTATTTGTGACAAAGTCATCGATGGAGAAATCATTCTTCAATTCTTTTATCCTATTCTCAGAATCCGCTCTTCCGCGATATGAGTCATATACAATCTTGGCCGGCAGGTCAAGGTCTGTTACAAAGCAGCTGTATCGGTATTTTCCGAAATCCTGCTCATCCTCAAAAAGCTCCAGTTGCTTGATTTGCTTTCCTGCAGCTTTGGGGCGCTTGTCTATTTCTTGCCTGACCATCACAATGCGTCTAGGCTTCTCCCAACCGTTTGCCTGATAGATGGTTTCGGATATTTCCAATCCGTCTGTTAGCTCTATCCATTTGCGTTCATGGGTGAGACTGTACTTTATACGATTGTTGAAACGGCAGGCAATGATATAGTGTAACCCTTTCATTTCCAGATAGTCAAGTATTTCCTTCGCAAAGAAACCGCTATCCATGCGGACCAGCCCGACACGTTTGCCCTCAAGTTTTG
>NZ_NPJK01000007.1:0-3335 GCF_002251285.1 Prevotella sp. P5-64 | reverse complement strand
CGAAAAGATCTTTGACATATTGACACAAGCAAGACTGTAGAACAGAAGTTCAAGACTTCTAACAACAAACAGAAAGCTGAAAGTATGAGCGAAAGACAGGCGAATATATTTATTTGTCCTATCTACGATCGTGAGAAAGTAGATAAGGGCGGATGGTGGATGCCTTGGCTCACTCAGGCGATGAAGGACGTGATAAGCTGCGATAAGCGGGGGGTAGGTGCAAATGACCTTTGATCCTCCGATTTCCGAATGGGACAACCCGTCATGCTGAAGGCATGACATCTGCTCAGTGCAGAGGCCAACGCGGGGAACTGAAACATCTTAGTACCCGCAGGAAGAGAAAATAAACAATGATTCCCCCAGTAGTGGCGAGCGAACAGGGAAGAGCCCAAACCTGCGTTGTGGCAACGCCTCGCAGGGGTTGTAGGACCACGTTGTGGTACGGTAACGGAGAGTGGAATTGCCTGGAAAGGCAGACCATAGCGGGTGAAAGTCCCTTACACGAATCCTGCTCCGGCCTAGTGGTATCCTGAGTAACGCGGAACACGAGGAATTCTGCGCGAATCCGCCGGGACCATCCGGTAAGGCTAAATACTCGAGTGAGACCGATAGCGTACGAGTACTGTGAAGGAAAGGTGAAAAGCACCTCGACAAGAGGAGTGAAATAGTTCCTGAAACCATCCGCCTACAAGCGGTCGGAGCATGCTTAGCATGTGACGGCGTGCCTTTTGCATAATGAACCTACGAGTTACCATCTCCGGCAAGGGTAAGGGCCATGAGACCCGCACCCGCAGTGAAAGCGAGCCTGAAGAGGGCGTATAGTCGGAGGGGGTAGACGCGAAACCAAGTGATCTACACATGTCCAGGATGAAGTCCGGGTAACACCGGATGGAGGTCCGCACCGATAAGCGTTGAAAAGCTTCCGGATGAGGTGTGTGTAGGAGTGAAAGGCCAATCAAACTTGGAGATAGCTCGTACTCCCCGAAAGGCATTTAGGTGCCGCGTGCAGTGTTCAGCGTGAGAGGTAGAGCGACCGATAGGTCGAGAGGGCTTCACCGCCTATCGAGACCTGACGAACTCCGAATGCTCACGTTCTGCAGCTGTGCAGTAAGGGGGCGGGTGCTAAGGTCCGTCCCCGAGAGGAGAAGAATCCAGACCGCCGTCTAAGGTCCCGGAATTCTGCCTGAGTTAGTCTAACGAAGTGTGGTCCCAACGACAGCCAGGATGTTGGCTTGGAAGCAGCCATTCATTCAAAGAGTGCGTAACAGCTCACTGGTCGAGGGTCCGCGCATGGATAATAATCGGGTATAAGGCAGATACCGAAGGCGCGGGATAGCAATTGTAAAAGTATCGGTAGGGGAGCATTCCCTGTGCGTTGAATGCGGATGGTGATGTCCGCTGGAGCGCAGGGAAAAGCAAATGTAGGTATAAGTAACGATAAGGAGGGTGAGATTCCCTCCCGCCATAAGTCTAAGGTTTCCCGGGCAATGCCCGTCATCCCGGGGTCAGTCGGGTCCTAAGTCTCAGCCGAAGGGCGAGGGCGATGGCAGAAACGGTTAATATTCCGTTACTGCCGTACGGAGCGACGTGGAGACGCAGTAGTGAAACGGCCGCGCACAGACGGAATTGTGCGCTGAAGGGTGTAGATTATGAGGGTTGCAGGCAAATCCACAATCCGAGTCGAACCTGATCAGTAGGGCCTCTTCTCCGGAAGGGGCCGAGCGCCGGTAAGCATGCTGCCGAGAAAATCCGCTAAGCTTAATCCGTACGGCACCCGTACCGCAAACCGACACAGGTAGACGAGTAGAACATACTAAGGCGTTGGGAGATTCATGGTTAAGGAACTAGGCAAACTGACCCCGTAACTTCGGGATAAGGGGTCCTCACGTCGAGTGAGGCGCAGAGAATAGGTCCAGGCAACTGTTTAACAAAAACACAGGGCTGTGCGAACTCGAAAGATGAAGTATACAGCCTGACACCTGCCCGGTGCCGGAAGGTTAAGAGGAGATGTCAACCGTAAGGCGAAGCATTGAATTGAAGCCCCGGTAAACGGCGGCCGTAACTATAACGGTCCTAAGGTAGCGAAATTCCTTGTCGGGTAAGTTCCGACCTGCACGAATGGTGTAATGATCCGGACGCTGTCTCAACCATGAGCCCAGTGAAATTGTAGTATCGGTGAAGATGCCGATTACCCGCGATGGGACGAAAAGACCCCGTGAACCTTTACTACAGCTTAGCATTGACCTTGGTCATCCGATGTGTAGGATAGGCCGGAGGCTTTGAAGCGCGGGCGCCAGCCTGTGTGGAGCCATCCTTGAAATACGGCCCTTTGGCTGTCTGAGGTCTAACGCGCTCAGCGCGGACACTGCTTGGTGGGTAGTTTGACTGGGGTGGTCGCCTCCAAAAGCGTAACGGAGGCTTCCAAAGGTGCCCTCGGGCCGATTGGTAACCGGCCTTACAGAGTGCAATGGCATAAGGGCGCTTGACTGGGAGGCAGACATGCCGAGCAGGCAGGAAACTGGGGCATAGTGATCCGGCGGACGTGTATGGAAACTCCGTCGCTCAAAGGATAAAAGGTACTCCGGGGATAACAGGCTGATCCCCCCCAAGAGCTCATATCGACGGGGTGGTTTGGCACCTCGATGTCGGCTCGTCACATCCTGGGGCTGGAGAAGGTCCCAAGGGTTGGGCTGTTCGCCCATTAAAGTGGCACGCGAGCTGGGTTCAGAACGTCGTGAGACAGTTCGGTCTCTATCTATCGTGGGCGTTGGAGTTTTGAGCGGTGCCGTCACTAGTACGAGAGGACCGTGATGGACAGACCTCCGGTTTGCCGGTTGTGCCGCCAGGTGCACCGCCGGGTAGCTGAGTCTGGAACGGATAAGCGCTGAAAGCATCTAAGTGCGAAGCCAGCCGCGAGATTAGAACTCCTTACAGGGTCGTCCGAGACGAGGACGTCGATAGGGCGCAGGTGTAAAGACGGTGACGTCAAAGCCGAGCGCTACTAATTGCCCGAAACTTTCCACGGGCTGATACTTTGAGTTTTCGGTCCCAGCGATGGGACGGTTGCGAGGAAATTGGACAAAGAGTTCGAGGTTTTGCTTGTGCGGTAAGTCAACCCAATACCGGCTTCCTGCCAGCGGCATGCGCGCCGCGTATGATGGCAGTAGAGTCAGGAACGATATCAATCAGGCGGTTATTGCGGTGGGGTCCCACCTCTTCCCATTCCGAACAGAGAAGTTAAGCCCACTTGCGCCGATGGTACTGCAATGCAATGCGGGAGAGTAGGTAGCCGCCCTTTTTCACGAAGAGCCTTGGTCACGACAGTGACTGAGGCT
>NZ_NPJK01000069.1:0-19265 GCF_002251285.1 Prevotella sp. P5-64 | reverse complement strand
TTATTTACAAACTTTATGTCACAGTTTCGCATCGGAGTATATTCTTTTTTTCGTGGTAAAGTTAGTAAATATTTATAAATCAAGCATATACAAAGCTGTTTTTCTAATGGCGGTCATTAGAAAATGACAAGAAACTTTTTCTAATGACCGATTTGGGTTAAATACGTCAATCCTTTACGCTGTTTTCAGGAATATAGTTCACTTTGCACCTCGTTAAGATCCAATCAGTTTCACTCCCGAACGTTTCTTCCCGTGCTTCTTGTGCGGCCTGTAGGCATTGGCTGCGTGCTGTATGCCCCTCTGCTTGTGTCTGACGCACCCCCGACTATAGACACCTCGATTATTACAGACTACATCATGACCAATCTGCTTTGTGCGCTTCCCGCTGGAGTGCATACGGCAGCCGTAGTCTCTTGTTTGCCTGTGCCTGCAACCGACCTGTTGTGGTTAGGCCTCTTGCTCGTATTCAAATTTTACATCATACATAATTCAACTTTTACCACAGATGAGACCTCTACCCTGGGCTGGGGAACCGCAACTCCTACAGAGTTGCTGCTGCTGACGGCCTGTCAAATGGGTCGTATCTCGAGTTTTACATAGTGGATGGTACGCATCTCGGCGACCCTATTACCTTTCCGCGACGCACATCGCCACGCTGGTGACCTTCGGTTTAGAGTTGCCGCTGCTGATGGGTAGCCAGTGGGTTGGATATGGACTTGTCATTGGTATAAATTACGTTGATGTCGTGGGCGTGGGATGGGGCCGCAGTTGGCTGGTACGCACCCCCGGCAACTCTGACAGAGTTGCGATTTCATAGCCCAGGGTTGCGGGCACAGCCCGCTACCCTGGGTAATGCACCCACTAATATTGCTACTCTGTAAGAGTTGCGCTTAGCCGAAGGCGTTACTTGCAGCAGGATAATTGCCAGAAATGGGTTGGTGGAAATTATAAGATTGAGTATAACGCCTGCGGCCATTCGCAACACTCCCCACGCTGCCATCCCTTGTTAATAATTGTGCGCCGGTATGGTTTTTTATCGGAAAACATTTGTTGGCATTGAGTTTTTTACGTAATTTTGAGGCGCAAATGCAAATGTAACTTACGCCAACCACTAAAACATGACAATGACAGACACAAACAGCTTTGAGGGACTCATCTCACGCCTGCGCTCACTGGGCCGTAAGGTTCGTGTGGCAGCAGTGTGTCCCAACGACAACTCTTCGGCCGAGGCGCTGAAGCGTGCCGCCGGTGAGGGATGGATAGAACCCATAGTAGTAGACAATGCCGACCCTGCCCAGGCTGCCGCCGAGGCTGTGGCGATGGCCCATAGAGGCGAGTCTGATGTGCTGATGAAGGGGCTCATCAGTTCGGACATCTTGCTGCGTGCCATCCTCAACAAGGAGGTGGGTCTGCTGCGCCGTGGTGAGGTGCTTACCCATACCGCTGTGGCAGAGATGCCCGGCTATCACAAACTGGTGGCATACAGCGATGCCGCCGTCATACCTTATCCCACCCAGGAGCAGCGCATCAGCCAGACCCGCTATCTCGCCACCCTTTGCCACGGCATGGGCATCGACTGTCCGCGCATCTCGCTCATCCACTGTTCCGAACATATCGACGAGCGCCACTTCCCCCATACCGGCGGCTATGCCGACATCATCGAGCGCGGCCGTCAGGGCGAGTTTGGCCCCTGTATCATCGACGGCCCGCTGGACCTCAAGACCTCGATGTGTCCTGAGAGCCTCGCCGTCAAGGGCATCGACTCTCCCTTGGGTGGCGACGCCGACGCCCTGGTGTTCCCCGACATCGAGGCGGCCAACGTGTTCCACAAGACCATCACCCTGCTCG
Organism: Prevotella sp. P5-64; assembly: GCF_002251285.1. Classification (NCBI taxonomy): domain Bacteria; kingdom Pseudomonadati; phylum Bacteroidota; class Bacteroidia; order Bacteroidales; family Prevotellaceae; genus Prevotella; species Prevotella sp. P5-64. The sequence continues at coordinate 17,417 of NZ_NPJK01000069.1, read as the reverse complement.
CCTCTGCCCGCATAGCCGCTGTGCTGCAGGGCCCCGATGTGCCCGTGGTGATGCCTTCGCGCGGCGACGATGCCGACAGCAAGTACTACAGTCTGGCCCTGGCTGCCCTCCAATCACTCAAAAACGCCTGACCCCATGCATATATTAGTCATCAATCCCGGCTCGACCTCTACCAAGATAGCCGTGTATCAGGACGCCACCCCCATCATGCTGCGCACCATTCGCCACACGGTGGAAGAACTGGCGCAGTTTGACGAAGTCACCGACCAGTACGATTTCCGCCGCAAGCTCGTCATCGACGAACTCAAGCGCATGGACATCGACTATCTCTTCGAGGCTGTGATAGGCCGTGGCGGTCTCGCCAAGCCCGTCTCGGGCGGTGTTTACGAAATCAATGAGAAGATGCTCGACGACACACGTCAAGCCATCCACAAGCACGCCTGTGACCTGGGCTGCATCATGGCCTACGAGATAGCGCGCATGATACCCGGTTGCCGTGCCTTCATCGCTGACCCCGGCGTGGTAGACGAGCTGTCGCCCCTTGCCCGCATCTGCGGTTCGCCCCTGATGCACCGCATCTGCATCTGGCATGCCCTCAACCAGCGCGCCATCGGCCGCCGTTATGCCCAGGAGATAGGCCGCCGTTATGAAGACCTCAACCTCATCATCTGCCACATGGGTGGCGGCATCTCTATCGCCGCCCACGAGAAAGGCCGTGCCATAGACGCCAACAACGCCCTCGACGGCGAGGGACCCTTCTCGCCCGAGCGTGCTGGTTCGCTGCCTGCAGCCGACCTGATACGCCTCTGCTTCAGCGGTCAGTTCACCGAGAAGGAACTGCTCAAGCGCATAGCCGGACAGGCTGGACTGATAGCCCACCTGGGCACCAACGACATGAAGGAAATCGAGAGCCGCATAGCCCGTGGTGACAAGCACGCCGAACTGGTGGTCGACGCCATGATCTATCAGGTGGCCAAGAATATCGCTTCCGAGGGCGCCGTGCTCTGTGGCAATATAGACGCCATACTGCTCACCGGCGGACTCGTGCGCTCCGACTATCTCGTCAGCCGTCTGCGCGAGCGCATCAGCTTCCTCGCCCCCATCCACTGCTATCCCGGCGAAGACGAGATGCAGGCACTGGCGTTCAACGCCCTCGATGTGCTGCACCACCGCCGCGAAGCCAAGGTGTATGAGTAGGCTGCCGCTGGAAGCATAGACCGACAACGGTCTGCCACTGGCGCCACCGCTGCCAGCCTGGCGGACCCGAAAGATTACACAGTCTGCCGCCGTGGCGTCAATCACGGCGGCAGACCTGCCATAAAAGGCGAGGCCAAGCATACTGGTGCTCGCCTTGTCAGTATCACATATAACAGTAAGTATTATGGGAATCATCGAAACTCTTATCATCGTGTGTGCGACAGCCGTCGTGGTGTGGGTGCTGGCGCGCATAGGCAACAGTCGGCAGGCGGCACGCACCATGCTCCTGCAGACCGAGAACGACACCCTGAAGGCACAGGCAGAGCAGCTGCAGCGCCAAGCCGACGAGCTCAGACAGCAGCACAGCGTGGCCATTACCGAGCGTGAACGCTATGCCACCCAAGCCGAGACCTACGGCAAGCAAGCCCAACAGTTGCAGGCTGCCATAGACCGGCAGAAAGAGGAACACCGCAGTGAGCTCGAGACTCAGGCAAAGAAGATGGGTGAAGAGTTTGCCCGCCAGAGTGCCGAGCTCAAGGCCCTCTATGAGAAGCAGAAGACTGAGACCGACGAGCACTATCGCCGTCAGCTCGACGAGATGCGCCAGCAGCAGGCGAAGCAGATGGAACAGCAGGCCGAGCTCATCAAAGAGCAGATCAACACCGCCTCGGAGACCATACTCAAGAAGCGGAGCGAAGAGCTCACTTCCAAGAACAGTGAGCAGCTGTCGGCCATCCTCAACCCGCTGCACGAAAACCTCAAGCAAATGCGTGAGGCGGTGGAGCGCAACGACCGCGACCAGGCCGACCGCATGGTGAAGCTCGACGCCACCATCAAGGAGAACCTGCGTCAGGCCAAGGAGGTGGGCGAGCGCGCCGACAAGCTGGCACAGGCGCTCACGAGCGAAAACAAGGTGCAGGGCAATTTCGGCGAGCTTCAGCTGCGTACGCTCCTTGAGAATATGGGGCTGGAAGAGGGCGTGCAGTTTGAAGAGCAGTCGACCATGCGCGATGAGCAGGGCAAGAGTCTTCGTGGCGACGACAGCGGATGCCGCATGATACCCGATGTCATCCTCCACTTCCCCGGCAACCGCGATGTCATCATCGATGCCAAGATGTCGCTCAAGGCCTTTGAGGACTACCACAACGCCGAGACCGACGAAGAGCGCGCCCAAGCCTTGGAGCGCCACATCACGTCGGTACGCAACCACATCAAGGAACTCGCCGCCAAACGCTACTACGAATATACCGGCAAGGGGAAGGCCAAACTCGACTTTGTGATGATGTACATCTACAGCGAGAGTGCTCTGCAGCTCGCTCTCGCCAATGCGCCCGACATCTGGAAGAGCGCCTACGACCAGGGCGTAATCATCTCGGGCAGCCAGACGCTCTATATGATGCTCCGCGTGCTGGAGATGACTTGGCGACAGGTGCGCCAGGCCGAGAACCAGGAAGAAATCATGAAGACAGCCAACGAACTGGTCAACAGGGTGCAGCTCTTCTATGAGCGCTTCCAGACCGCCGACGACATGCTGGTCAAGACGCGCCATGCCTTTGACGAGGTTAAGGGTGTCACCGCTCCTGCTGGCAAGAGCATAGCCACCTCTGCCCGCAAACTCATCAAAATGGGTGCTAAGGAGAATCTGAAGCGCAAGGCAAGACTGCCCCTACCTGTCGAAGAGGCTGAAGAGGAAGACGCCGACGAAAGCATAGAATGACAAGGGAGTAGGGTAGACAGCGACCTACATGGTTATATATAAGTAAACAGATATATAGATGAACAGAATCGTCATACTCGGCACCGGCCACGCCACCGTCACCCGGTGCTACAACACCTGCTTTGTCCTGCAGACCGACACGACCACCCTGCTGGTCGATGCCGGCGGCGGCAACGGTATACTGCAACGCCTCGAGCAGGCGGGGATAGCCATCAAGGACCTGCATCACATGTATGTCACTCACGCCCACACCGACCACATCCTGGGCACCATCTGGGTGATACGTATGGTGCTCTCGGCTACGGGCTATGAGGGTCGGTTTCATGTGTACAGCCATGCCAAAGTGCTGCGCGTCATCAGCATGATTTGCGGCGAGACGCTCTCGGCCAAGCACCGCCGCCTGATGGGCGAGCGTGTGGTCATGCACGAAGTGGGCGACGGTACCGGCTTCAATGTAGGCGACATAGGGATGCAGAGTTTCGACATCCACTCCAAGAAGGAACCCCAGTATGGCTTCCGTGCCACGCTGCCTGGTGGCGCGGTGGTGGTGTGTCTAGGCGACGAACCCTACAACCCGCTCTGCCGTCGCTACGCCGAAGGCGCCGACTGGCTCATGAGCGAAGCCTTCTGTCTCTATGCCGACCGCGACCGCTATTATCCCTATGAGAAGAGCCACAGCACGGCGCTCGATGCCGGACGCGTGGCTCACGAGCTCGGAGCCTCTCATCTGATACTCTACCACACCGAAGACGACCACCTCGACACCCGCCGCCAGCGCTATGCCGACGAGGCTGCCCAGGAGTATAAGGGTGGGATAGTGGTACCCGATGACGGTGATGTGATAGACTTGTAGCAAGAGGGTTTATCCCAAGGTGGATAGACTATAAATACTTCTATGGAGAGGATTTAGGGCGGGAGAATTGTACTCTTTATAGTTTTGGCGGACAGCAATAAAACGGAATAAAATAATTGCTACATCGCTCCATGAATGAGAAAAAACAGTACCTTTGTGAACATGAATCCAAAATAAATTATAGATATGAACAAGCTTTTAATCATGCTATTTTCATTGCTTACTGTTGTGATGTCAAGCAGTTGCGATGAAGTGAAAGACTCGCCCCTTTTGTTTAAGGCTACTTCAAATACTAATCCTGAATATATAAGTGTCAGCTATTATCCCGAAGAAATAGGTATAACTTTTTACCCTAAGGTATCGAAATACTTCATCTATTCGTATACTTATATTGATGGTGATTTAGAGCTGACATGCACTAACTGCGACAATATTAACTATTCATTAGATTGCAGTTTTGGAATAGTAAAAAACAATGTGGGGAAAGATATCTCTGCCACCGAGGAAGAGGTTGGTGTCTCTGTGAAAAATACCGACAATAAGACACTTCGCATTCACTTTGCCAAGTTGAAGGATGAAGATTTTCCGTCGGGCTTCTTAATCGCACAAGCCACTATAAAAGTATATGGTCGAGTAGGAGGAAAAGATGTAACCACAAATATTTCGGTTTATCGCTCAAGGTTTCGTAAGCAATCTGATGATGACATTAGTAAAAAGTAAAGACATCAAAGACTATGAAACTTCAATGAAGCGAAACTTCTCCTAATCAGCCTTTCAGTAAAGCCTTTGTCTTGCGCCCAAGCAACGTAGGACAAGGGCTTTTCCTTTGTGGGCAGCAGCCCAGTCTTCACCTCCTGTTACGCTTCGCTTCATCTGCACCTTTAGCTTTTGCAATCTCTCAGGCGTGGGAATCAATAACGAAAGGTAGCCAATCCAGATTTTCAAAGGAGTTATGGCGTGCCGCACCGCCTTTCCTGCACTTTGTGCATCTTTCCTATGCTGTTATCTGGTAGCTTACTCCATCGCCTCATGCAATATCTGTGGACGAACCTCACTTGTGTCACCAAGAGCAAGTTCAATCTCGACTGCTTCATCGCCACCTCGCTTGGTGTCACTACCTTCTAAGATGACAAGTCTGACTATGAGTATGATGTGGAGTCCTCGATGCTTACCTTCGAGGAAGTCAAACTCTTTTCGCAGCTCCTATATTTTGAGGTGAATGGGATTGAGGTGTATATGTAGTTTGGTTACCAAGTTATGTTAATTGGCTGCTATTTTGATTGTTCCGCTGATAACATCGGTTTGCATCTGAAGAACATGTATGGTACGAATGAATTGAACCAGGAGGCAACTACCGAGAAAATCTCGGTAGTTCAACAAGAAGGTGCGAGAGTGGTTCGGCGCAATACGTTGTTCTATAACCTCGATGCCATCATCTCCGTGGGCTATCGAGTCAATCTTATCCAGGACAGGGATATAATATAACCAATTACGGCAAGTCCAAGGCGGATAGACTATAAAACCGGGAAGCCTCGCCCGTCCCCCGTTATGGCTGGGACGAGCGAGGCTTCTCCTTTTCTTCTTCAAAACCGAAGGCAGCGTCGCTCTCGCCACGCATAGCCTCGCGCAGGTCTTTCCAGTTCTGAAAGCCGGCAAGCAGCGCAAGTCGGTCGAGTGTCTTGTCTGATGGGCGGCGGCCGTGAGTGACCAGCTGCCACAGCCGGCGGGCATCAACATGGCGCACGATGCCCGATTCCAATCCTCTGAGAAGTGTCTCTAACTCCCGTTTCATAACATCTGATAATTGCTCATAAACAATATGGGTGCAAAAATACGAAAAAATACTGTATGTCAACCACGGGGTGTAATCTTTTTTTCGTAATTTTGCACCCGAAAGTATATAATACTCACAAGATGAAAGAACTTGCACTTAAGTACGGATGTAATCCGAACCAGAAGCCTTCCCGTATCTTTATGGAGGAAGGCGAATTGCCCCTCCAGGTTATCAACGGCCGCCCAGGCTACATCAATTTCCTTGACGCCCTCAACTCCTGGCAGCTGGTGCGCGAACTCAAAGCTGCAACAGGACTTCCCGCCGCAGCGTCGTTCAAGCACGTGAGCCCTGCCGGTGCTGCCATCGGTCTGCCCCTGACCGACACGCTGCGTCACATCTACTTTGTTGATGACGTCGACTTCGAACTCTCGCCCCTCGCTTGTGCCTATGCTCGTGCACGCGGTGCCGACCGTATGTGTTCGTATGGCGACTTTGTGGCGCTGAGCGATGTGTGTGACAAGGCTACTGCCCTGCTCATCAAGCGCGAGGTAAGCGACGGCGTGATAGCTCCGGGTTATACCGACGAGGCTCTCGCCGTGCTCCGCGACAAGCGCAAGGGTACCTACAACGTGATACAGATAGACCCCGACTACCAGCCCGCGCCCATCGAGCGCAAGCAGGTGTTTGGCATCACCTTCGAGCAGGGACGCAACGAGATACGTCTCGACGATCCCGCTCTCTTTGAGAACATCCCTACCCAGAACAAGACCTTCACCGATGAGGCTCGCCGTGACCTGGTCATCGCCCTCATCACCCTGAAATATACCCAGAGCAACTCGGTATGCTATGTCAAGGACGGACAGGCCATCGGTATCGGCGCCGGACAGCAGAGCCGTATCCACTGCACCCGTCTGGCTGGCAGCAAGGCCGACACATGGTGGATGAGGCAGTGTCCCAAGGTAATGGCGCTCCCCTTCAAGCCAGGCATACGTCGCGCCGACCGCGACAACACCATCGACGTGTATATCTCTGACGAGTGGGAAGACGTGCTGCGCGACGGCACTTGGGAGATGTTCTTCACCGAGAAGCCAGAACCTCTCACCGCAGAAGAGCGCCGTGAGTGGCTCGCCCAGAACAAGGGCGTGGCACTGGGCAGCGATGCCTTCTTCCCCTTCGGCGACAATATCGAGCGTGCCCACAAGAGCGGCGTAGAGTATATCGCACAGGCTGGAGGCAGCATACGCGACGACAATGTTATCGACACCTGCGACAAGTATGGCATAGCCATGGCGTTTACAGGTGTACGCTTGTTCCATCATTAATCCATCACAGACTATGGCAGACATCGACGATATCATCGAGGGCGGACTTGTGTTCAGAAGCGCGCCCAAAGGCAATGGCGGTCAAGACGGTAAAGTGAAGACCAAAGCCAAGAAGAAAAAGTATATCACCGGTGCCCACGGCTCGGGCTCGGCAAGGCAGAAAGCCAAATACCGTGAACAGAGAGCCAACCGAGGCAAAGGCAGAAAGTAACGCCAATGCTGATACAGAAAATGGGGACTATACGCCAACCAAGCGGCGGATAGTCCCCATTGTTGTTAAACTCTATACTGGATTAGAGGGCGAACTTGTAACCTACGGTAATCTGGAATACGCTGTTCTTGTAGTCGCTGTTCTCATATACCTTGGTGAGGCCCCAGTTGTAACGGCCGTCGATGACAACATTGTCAAACTGGTAAGAAACGCCGATTGGAATAGAGAGGTCTACAGTCTTGGCGTCTACGCTTGTGGTGACAGATGAACTGCCGCGGGCTGCCTTGTACTCACTGTTTACGTTGAAACCGGGCTGAAGACCGAGTTTGACAGCAAAACCAGGAGCTACATATACGTTGGCAAGCAGAGGGATGTTGATGTAGTCGGCCTTCAAGGTCTCGGTAACACCGCCGTCCTTGTACTTGGCACCCTGCATCGAGTAGAGAGCTCCGAAGCTCAAGCCTACCATGTCAGAAAGACCATATTCAAACTCACCACCGGCAACAAGACCGAAACGGGCATCAGAGCCTTCGCACTTCTGGAAGTCTGCGATGTTAAGACCTACTTTTGGGGCAAATGTGAACTGTCCAACGCTGTTCTGGGCGAATGTGGCTGCTGAGGCCAGTAACATTACTGCTACAAATAAAATCTTTTTCATGATCTATGTGTTTTGAGTTAATACTATTGGCGCCGTCGGTAATGGCGGTGCCATTTATCTGCTGCAAATATAATGTGTTATTGCAAACTGTGCAAGAGTTGTAGCCGTTTTTTTTCACATGCTGTTCTAAAAGTTGCGCAACTTGTTCAGTTTTTCCACTCGTCAGGGCGTCGGGCGGTGCAATGATGGTCATGCGGAGCGTGCTTTTCACTGTCTGTCATGTATTTTTATCGGAAATTGGGGTATGTTTCAGTATTTTTGTCGTAAATTTGCAAGAGATAGTGGTGGGGCGCAGCTCCAAGGGCGCCGTTACACCTTATTATATATATAATGTGATGCACGTGATGAAGAAATATATCCTTATTGTCCTGATGGCTGTCGTAGCCACGATGGCTGCCGACGCCCAGGAACGCAAGGTCGAGAACCGCCCTTATACCGACCTGCGCCCATTCCATTTCGGTATACTCGTGGGAACCCACATGCAGGATATGGAAATGGTCAACGTAGGCCCGCAGACCATCACTGCCGAGGACGGAACCCAGCAGCAGGTGCTCATCTCTGCCGACCAGGACCGCTGGGATGCTGGTCTCAACGTGGGTGTACTGGGCGAATTCCGTCTGAGTCAGAATTTCCAGTTTCGTGTAGCCCCAGCCCTCTACTTTGGCAACCGTCATCTCACCTTCCATCATCAGACCCAGACCGACGCTGGTGGCAACCGCATCGTGCGCTATCAGGACCTGAAGTCTATCTACGTGTCTTCGGCGCTCGACCTCATCTTCGCCGCGCCGCGCTTCAACAATCACCGTCCCTATATCATGGCGGGTATCAACCCCATGATTAATCTGAGCGGCAGAGATGACGACATCGTGCGACTGAAGCGTTATGACACCTTTGCCGAGGTGGGCTTGGGCTGCGACTTCTACCTGCCTTACTTCAAGTTGAGGCCCGAACTGAAGTTCATGTTCAGTCTTATCAACAGCCTCGACACCTCCCATCCCGACAAGCTCAAGGACGACGCGATGAAGCCTTTCGCACGCAGCATCAGCGAGACGCGCACCAAGATGATAGTGCTTACATTCTACTTTGAATAGACCCTAAAACGAAACTCATTAACTATTAAAAATAAACAACCAATGAAGATTAAACACATCTCGATGATCGTGCTGCTCTGGATGATGACCATCCAAGCCACGGCACAACAAGTGAAATGGATGAACCCCATGGACGGTGACGAGCCCTACATCTGCGGACGCGCCTGGAACAAGGAAATGGGAAAGAGTTATGACCGTCTGCCCGAGCGATTCGCTGCCACGCTGCCCAAGAACGTGTGGAGCCTGAAGGCCCAGACCGCCGGCGTCATCGTGCGCTTCGTCTCCAACTCCAAGACTATCCGCGTGCGCTACGGATGTCCGTCAAACAACTACAACGGCTTCAATATGACCGGTATCAACAAGTCGGGCGTAGACCTCTACGGCAAGACTCCCGACGGTGATACCCACTGGATAGCCAACCACATGAGTTGGAAGATGAAGGCCGACACCGCCCGCATGGAATGGCAGAACCTGACCTTCAAGAACAAGAGCCGTGGCGTGGAGTATACCCTCTATCTGCCCAACTACAACGGCGTGAAGTGGCTCGAGGTAGGTGTCGACGCCAATGCCAGCTTCCAGTTCATCCACCAGTCGCCCGAGCGCCCCATCGTCATCTACGGCTCGTCCATCATCCAGGGTGCCTCTCCCTCGCGTCCCGGTATGGCGATTACCAATATCGTGGAGCGCGAGATGGAATATCCCGTCATCAATCTGGGCTTCTCGGGCTCAGCCCGCATGGAGCCTGCCGTTTTCGACATGCTCAGCGAGATCAACGCCCGTGCCTTCGTCGTTGACGCCATGCCCAACAGCTTCAACCTCAAGGAGCCCGAAATCATCAAGCGTGCCAAGGAGGGTGTGATGAAGCTGCGCGCCAAGAGCGATGCCCCCATCCTGCTCTGCGAGTGCCACCCCACGCCCGACAGCGTGTTCCGCGCCAATGTCGCCGCCAAGTACAACCGTGGCAACGCCGCTCTCCACAAAGCCTACGATGAGCTCAAGGCCGAGGGAGTCAAGAACCTCTTCTATATGAACAAGGCCGACATCGCCTTTGGCGAAGAGTATATGATAGAGGGTTCTCACCCCAACGACCTGGGTTGCCGCGCCTATGCCGACGCCTATATCAAGAAGCTGCGCGAGATGCTCGCCGAGGACGCACCCAACAAGGTGTTCCCTCCCGTCACACAGCGTCGCGACGGATGCTATGAATGGCGCGTGCGCCATAACCAGGTGGTCGAGCTCAACCACACCACCGACCCCGAGATACTGCTTATCGGCAACTCTATCACCCACTTCTGGGGCGGCAATCCCGTCAACGGTGTCAACAATGGCGGAGCCGCCTGGGGCAAGACCTTCGGCAAGCGCCGCGTTACCAATATGGGCTTCGGATGGGATCGTATAGAGAACGTCTTCTGGCGTATCTACCACGGAGAGCTCGAGGGCTGCAAGCCCAAGCACATCTGTCTGCTCATCGGTATCAACAACTACTATGTCAACACCGAGGAGGAGATAGCACAGGGTATCGTTGACCTCACAGCCCTCATCCGTGAGCGCCAGCCCCAGGCCAAGATTCACGTGCTCAAGGTCTATCCCGCCAAGAACCGTGAGGTCAAGGTGGCACGCATCAACGAGCTGCTCGAGCAGAAGTTTGTGGCAGACGACAAGACCGAACTCGTAGACCTCACCGACTGCCTGACTCTCAAGGACGGTTCGGGCAAGATTGATCCCACCTGCTTCATGAAGGACGGACTGCACCCCAACGAGAAGGGTTACACCCTGCTGGGCAAGCAGCTCAAGAAGCACCTCAAGTAAACCATACCCATCATCAATGACAAAGCCCTCGGCGCCGATAGCGTCGAGGGCTTTGTGGTAGATGGTCGCTGTGGTTACTTGCGCTTCACCTTCAGTTCTATCTTGCCTACATAGATGGCGTGCTTGCCGTTCTGGTCTACGGGTACCTGACGGCCGTCAAGGTCCTTGACATAGCGCAGCGTCTGGAAGTAGGTGTGGCTGTGGCCACCCAGCACCAGGTCGATGCCGCGCGAGTGGCTTATCACCTCCTGGTCGCTCATGCCGCGCTCGAGCCAACCCAGATGCGACAGGCAGATGACTACATCGCAGCCTTCGCGAGTGCGCAGCAGCTGCGCCATCTCGTTGGCGGTGGCGATGGGGTCGAGGTATTCCACGCCGCCTATCTTCTTGTCGTCCACGAGACCCTTGAGTTTGGGGTCGATGCCGAACACGCCGATGCGCACACCCTTGACGTGGAACACGCGATAGCGCTCGACTTTGCCCTCGAGCGGTGTGCCCGTGAAGCGATAGTTGGCGCAGAGCACGGGGAACTTGGCCATGTCGAAGAGACGTGCCATATTCTCCACGCCGAAGTCAAACTCGTGGTTGCCGATGGTAGAGGCGTTGACGCCCATACGGTTCATCAGCTCTATCTCCACTTCGCCCTTGAAGAGGCTGTAGTAGGGTGAGCCCTGCGAGAAGTCGCCGCTGTCGAAGACCAGCAGGTCGGGGTCCTTGAGCCGCTCCTGGCGCAGCATCTCGATGCGGCGCAGAAAGCCGCCACGCCCGGCCACGGCGGTGTCGGCGAGGTTGGGGTTGAGCGGCAGGATGCAGCTGTGGGTGTCGTTGGTGTGCATGATGGTGATGGTCACCGTCTTGCGGGCTGCGGCTGCGGTACATACGACGATGGCGGCAGCCAGTATCATGATGCGTTTCATAAGTCTTCTCCTATGTTTACTGGACCTTGATACGCCCCTCAATGGCAGCGTCGACCGTGCCATGGGTGCGGAAGTAGTCCATGATGATATATCTCACGTTGTTCTCTTCGGTCTGTGGCGACACCAGCTGCGTCTTCTGCTTGAAGGCGTCGAGCTTGTCGTTGCCCTGGGCCAGATAGTCCAGGGTGGCTATGCGGTAAGAGGCATTGGGGTCTATGGGCTTGCCTCCCACGGTGGCGGAAACCAGCTTGTGGTCGCTGCTGATGACCAGTGCCACCTCGTGGCTCACTCCCTCGCCGCCTACTGCTGCTATCTGCTCGAAGAGCTGGGTCACCTGGGCGCCGGTGAGGGTGAGCAGGCACAGCTTGTTGTCAAAGGGGGCCACATCGACCACGTCGCCGATGGTCACCTTGCCCTTGGCGAGCGAGGCGCGGATACCGCCCATGTTGTATACGGCAAAGTCGGGATGCTCGCCGAAGCGGGCTGAGCCCCATATCAGTATGTCGCTCAGTAGATTGGAAAGCGCGCCTTCGGGGCGGCGCACGGTCAGGTCGCGGGCGACGGTGCCTACCACCGGACTCATGAGCGAATCGACTTTGTGGGTGTAGGGCGCCAGAAACTTGTGCGCCTCGGTGTCTTGGGTGTCGTACCGGCTGTCTATCAGGATGCGCGAGCGCGTAATCTCGCTTACCTCGTAGTGGGACCGGCAGCCCGCTATCGCCAGCGTGACGGGGAGGACGAGAGCCAAAAGGGTTTTCTTCATATTTGTAATGTCGTTTAGTTGATTGCAAGGCGCATGGCGGCTCGGCGAGCCTCGCCTCGGTGCAAAAGTAGGAATATTTTTTGACTTACGCTTGGCTTTGCGCCGCTTTTTTTTCGTGTGGCGGGGCGATTTGGGCGTGTTCGGACGGTGGTGATGGTTACTGCCAGCCTCTGATCTGCTCACGGTAGACAGACGGGAGTAGACTCCCGGGCAGGGTAGGGTGGCTACGGCGGTCAGGGTTATGTCCTTTATCCCCAAACGGCCATTAGGGCTTGCTTGGATTTTGCTTTTAGAGTGGATTTAGTTTGGCTTATTGCTGGCAAAAGTCCTGTCGGGGTAACGCCTGCGGCTAAACGCGACACTTACAGCGTTGCTATATTAGTGGGGGTATCTTACCCTGGGTAGCGTGCTTTCGCCCACAACCCAGGGCTATGTAATCACAACTCCATTACCTTTCCGTGGCGCACTGCGCCACGCCGGTGACCGTTGGTTCAGAGTTGCCAAGGTTGCGTACCATCCACCATGGGCTACCCCATCATTGTATGCGCACAACACATCATGGGCAAACATCATTCCACCCTTGGGTGCATACCATCCATCATGGTTAGCCAATTACTGCCCAAATATGTTTGACCATTCATATAGGAAGACGGTACGCACCCCCGGCAACTCTGTAGGAGTTGCGATTCCCCAGCCCAGGGTTGAGGTGCGCAGCGCCTCTACCCTGGGTATACATACAAAAAAGAAATGCAACGCTGTAAGTGTTGCGCTTAGCCGAAGGCGTTACTCACAGCAGGAAATGCAAATACTTTTGGCTTTTAATGAGTAATAACGAGCTATTGCGAATAACAAAACAAACAAAAGATGCCTTGTAAAAGACCATAGACTGAGAGCAGTCATCTGGTAACACGGCAAACGGCATATTTATATATTTGGGAGTGATTTTTGCGCCAGCAGGGGGCATTTTACCCCCCCCCGTTTGGCTTTTTTTTGAGGTAAAATGTAAAAATATTAAAGAATTATGATTACATTGTTAATAATTTTTGTTACTTTTGCACTGTTTGTTTACTTAGACTAACCCGATGCGGGTAATCCGTCCGAAATGGCGGACCATGAAGGATGGCGTTTTCCGCATAAACGAGAATGAAAGAGATTTCCCTTAGGGGAAATACCGATGTGAAGAATTATAATAATCATCATGCTGGGCAAAATTTACAACTGGTATTTTCGCAAGTCAGCCTTACCCCGCTGGGCTGTTGTGATTTTCGATGTAGTGCTGTGCTTCTTCAGCGCTCTGTTCGTTATCTGGCTGCGCCATAGTGCGCAGGATATCCTCAACGAGTGGTCATTGCTGTTCCCCTCATTGCTGGCTATCTGCGCCGCCAATGTCGTGGGCTTCCGTGTCTTTCGTACCTATTCGGGCATACTGCGCTTTTCGCAGTTTGTAGACTTGTTGCGCATAGTCTACTCCACGCTTCTGGCGTTCTTTGTCTATCTTGCGTTCAATTATGCAGTCATCAACTACGGTTGGGAGAATGTCTTCTATGCCTTCACCGGACGTAAGCTGATAGCCATCTTTGGTGGTATACTCACCGTGTTGTGCATCTCTCGCATCATCATCAAGATGGTGTTTGAGAATGCTCTCGTGGGCGACCACGCACGCCGCACCCTCATCTACGGAACCCACGCCGGAGCCATAGCCATCACCAACGAGGCGCTGAACACCAAGCCCGTCAAGTTTGTCATCGACGGATACATCGGCGACAGCAAGCCCCACTACAAGGAAAAACTCATGGGACGACACATCTATTCGACCCGAGAGGACCTGGCTGCCATCATACGCAAGCGCAAGATAGAGGCAGTAATGGTGAGTCCGCTCAAGCACGACCTCTTCCTGAAGAACCGCAAACTGCAGGACCTCTTCATCGAGGCAGGACTTAAGATATACGTCGCCCAGAGCACAGAGAAGTGGGACAAGGATAGCGAGACACAGATGAAGGTGTCGATGCGAGAGGTGAAGATAGAGGACTTGCTGCCACGCGAAGAAATCAAGGTCGACATGGACAGTGTGGGCAAGCTGCTCAGCGGCCGCAAGGTGCTCATCACAGGTTCGGCTGGCTCGATAGGCAGCGAGATGGTGCGACAGATAGCCATCTATCATCCCGCAGAGATGATGCTCATAGACCAGGCAGAGACGCCACAGCACGACATCCGTCTGATGATGAAAAAGGACTATCCCGACATCTTGGCGCACACCGTGGTGACAAGCATCTGCAAGCAAGACCGCATGGAGGCAATCTTCAGTGAGTTCCGCCCAGACTACGTGTTCCACGCCGCAGCCTACAAGCATGTGCCCATGATGGAAGACAACCCCAGCGAGAGTGTGCAGAACAATGTGTGGGGTACCAAGGTGATAGCCGACCTCAGTGTCAAGTACGGCGTCAAGAAGTTTGTGATGATTTCCACCGACAAGGCGGTCAACCCCACCAATGTGATGGGCTGTTCCAAGCGCATCTGCGAGATTTATGTGCAGAGCCTCGACAAGGCCATCAAGGAGGGCAAGATAGAGGGTGTCACCCAGTTTGTCACCACGCGCTTCGGCAATGTGCTCGGTTCCAACGGCTCTGTCATCCCTCTCTTCCGCAAGCAGCTGGCAGAGGGCGGACCGCTCACGGTGACCCATCCCAAGATTATCCGTTTCTTCATGCTCATCCCCGAAGCCTGCAAGCTGGTGCTCGAAGCCGGTACCCACGGCAAGGGTGGCGAGATATTCGTCTTCGACATGGGCGAGCCAGTGAGGATAGCCGACCTGGCGCGCCGAATGATACAGCTCAGCGGCGCCAAGAACGTGGAGATACAGTTCACCGGACTGCGCGACGGAGAGAAACTCTACGAAGAGGTGCTCAGCGAGAACGAGAATACGCTGCCTTCATTCCACGAGAAGATACGTATCGCCCAGGTGCGCAGCTATGAATATGAGGACGCCGAGCGCGAGATCGAAGAGCTGAACGACATCGCTGCCGGTTACGACGACATGGCTACGGTGGCTAAGATGAAGCACATCGTGCCCGAGTATATCAGCAAGCACTCCAAGTACGAAGTCCTCGACAAAGACTCGACCGTGGCATAGCCCACGCATCCACTGATACCCGTCAATGGCATCGCCCCGCCCATATAGAGATATGTGGGCGGGGCGATGCGCGTTTGTGGGGTGAGAGGGGGCTGGGGCAGAGGTGCCGGCGGTGGCATCAGCGGCATCATCGTCGCCCCAGTGGCGTTCTCAGTCGTCCTCGGCTCGGTCGCAGCCGGCAGCTTAGACGCGGCTCACGATTTCGTCGATGCTCTTGCGCTTCTTCTCGGGCTGCTGACAGTCGTCGGCAATGTGGCCGATAGGGATGATGGCGACAGGCTCCATCGGGGCTTGGGCAAACAGCTCGCGGGTGAGAGCCACATTGAAGTTGCATACCCAGCAGGTGCCCAGACCGCGCTCGGCGGCAGCCAGGCAGAGATGCTCGGTGGCTATGGCTAGGTCTATGTCGCCGTGGGCGTGGCTGTCTTCGGCGCGCACCCAGTTTTCTTCCGTGTTCTTCAGACAGACGATGTAGAGTGGGGCAGTGGCAAACCATTCGCGGTTGTAGCATCGGCGCAGACGGGCTTTGGCGTCATCGCTCTCCACGATGACAAAGTGCCACGGCTGGCGGTTGCAGGCAGAGGGAGCCATGCGCACACACTCCATGATGTAGTTGAGGTCGGCTTGGGCGACAGCCTCGTCAGTGAAGCGTCTTGCGGAGAAGCGCTTCTCGGTAAGTTGAAGGAATTCCATAATCGTAGCAATCAAAAAGCGACACGCCCCATTGCTGGAGAGTGTCGCTCTAAATCGTTGTGTTGTCTCTATGCGATTATTCGCCCAGGCTGATAGCCTCGTTGGGGCAAACACTTGCGCAAGTGCCGCACTCTGTACAAGCGTCGGGGTTGATAGAATACTTTTCGCCTTCAGAGATAGCGCCTACAGGACACTCATCGATACATGTACCGCAAGCGATACAATCGTCACTAATTACGTATGCCATAATCTTTAATTTTATATTGTTAATAATCTTGTTCTCAATACATCATAGCAGGTTCTCCATGCACCACAGCTCGTTTGCTCAGCGCCACAGCCAGTTCGCCATGCGCCACAGCTCCTTTCCGCTGCGCTACAGCCAGTTCTCAGCGCGCTATGGCAGTTTCCTCTGCACCATAGGCTGTTCTCTATGCACGATAGAATACCTACTAATGTTGGTTGCAAAGTTACAACTTAATTCTGACATACCTACAAATAGTGATAAAATTTTTATAGTTTTTCCCGTTTTTTTATTCTTACCCCTCCCTTCACGCCGTGCTCACCTCCACAATATTTATGACCATCTCTGCGAAAATTATGACCATCTCCACGCCGCTGGAGGGTACCTCCACGAAAATTATGATGACCTTCACAAAAATTATAATGGCCTCCACAAAAATTATGATGACCTTTGTGAAGATTATAATGACCTCCACAAATGATATAACCACCTCCGCGTTCTTGCTGTCCATCTCCGCCACACCCCAAGTCCTTTTCACCCCGAAGGAGCATCTTCCGAAACCTGTGCAGGTCAATGGCGTGACGCCCGAAGTTCTAATCTTTTCCGCCGAAACCTTGGTGGTTTGACGATTATGCCGTAATTTTGTGGGCGCACAGCCCGAACCGATAGCTCGGAAGGCTGGTTGCTATACCTTATTATATATATAGAAGAATTATGGACCAAAAGAATAACGAGCAGACCATGCAGCTGCAACTGGACATTAAGCCCGAGGTGGCTCGAGGCATCTATGCCAACCTGGTGTTGATTAACCACTCACACAGTGACTTCGTGATAGACTTCGCGCAGGCATTGCCGGGCATGCCCAAGCCCGAGGTGGCAAGCAGGATGATTATGGCGCCCGAGCACGCCAAGCGCCTGCTCATGGCGTTGCAAGAGAATGTGCTAAAGTACGAGCAGGCTTTCGGGCGGATTGACCTCGGCACCGCTGAGGACCAGCGCATGATACCTCCCATTGCCCCCACCAGCGGCGAGGCCTAAGGC